>PLTF01000002.1 GCA_003164335.1 Fibrobacterota bacterium | reverse complement strand
GCATTACAAATATTTCCTTACCTATAAAAAATGGCAGGCTGTTGCGCGCTCACCGCAGCATGCCCTGGGGAGCTTCAATTTTCAGCATAAGCAGTCCAGGCAGCAAAAAAAAACTTGATTGGGCGATTAGCGCAGCGTAGTTTATAATGGTTGACAATCATGCCGGTTTTATACGGGGGATTGATCCGCCCGACCTTCCGGCATGACACTACCACTGCACTTCATGAAAGGAGCATCATGCAGGACCTATCGCAAGTCGGCCAGAAGCTCATTTCACTGCATCCGATGGATGTCGCCATCATTGCGATTTATTTCGCAATGGTCATTGCCATCGGCTTCTATTTACGGCGTTTTTCCGGGAAGGGAGAAGGCTTCTTCCTGGCAGGACGAGAGATGTCCGCGTGGGTTGCGGGCCTTGCCTTCATTTCAGCCAACCTTGGAGCCCTGGAACTGATGGGCTGGGCCTCCGCCTCCTATCAGTATGGTATCCTGGCGGCTCACTGGTACTGGATCGGCGCCATTCCGGCCATACTCTTCCTGGGCATTGTCATGATGCCGTTCTACCACATCTCAAAGACCCATTCCGTTCCCGGGTTCCTGAAGCTGCGATACGGTGAGGCGGCCAGAGGGTTGAACGCCGTCTGCTTCGCATTCATGTTCTTGTTGATGTCCGGCATCAATATGTACGCCATGGCGATAGTGATGAAGGTGGTATTGGGTTGGGACATCAATTTCAGTATCTGGGTTGCGGCGATTACCGTTGCCGTCTATGTATCCCTGGGCGGTCTCTATTCTGCGGTTTTCAATGAAGTTATGCAATTCTTCCTGATATGGTTCGGCGCACTGATTATCCCGGTTTTCGGCCTGATGGAAACAGGGGGATGGAAGGGGATGGTAGCGCGTATCGATCAAAACGTACCGCAGATCTTTCCGCCGGATGCCTTCCCGCATGTTCACGGCAGTTTCACCCATTTGTGGTCGGGGATAGGAAGTTTCAGTGCCAACCCGATGGGTATCCACTGGACGGGAATCGTTCTCGGACTCGGGTTTGTCATTTCGTTCGGATACTGGACAACGGATTTCCTGGTCGTCCAGCGTGTGCTGACGGCCAAGGATCTTCGCTCCGCAAAACTTGCGCCGGTTATCGGTGCCTTTTTCAAGATGGCCGTACCGTTCATTGTGATTCTTCCCGGACTCCTTGGCCTTGCTCTTCTGAACTCCGGAGCGCACCCCGTTATCCTTCACCCTGAAAATGCTCTCCAACCGGGTGATCACAGTTTCAATGAGGTCCTTCCGATCATGCTGGCGCGCTACTGCGGTCNNCCGGCTTCATGTCCGGAATGGCGGGAGAGATCAGCGCGTTTACCACGGTCTGGACGTATGATATATATCGCTCCTATATAAAAAAAGGCGCGCCCGATAACCACTATGTCATGATGGGGCGCATCTCCACCATTCTTGGCGTGCTGATTTCCATCGGTACCGCCTATATGGTCATGCATTTCAAGAGCATCATGGATTATGTTCAGGCGCTGTTCAGTTTCTTCGTAGCGCCTTTGTTCGGTACGGTGCTTATCGGCATGTTATGGAAACGGGCATCACCTGCAGGAGGATTCTGGGGATTGCTGGCGGGTACCCTTTCATCCATCGGTATGTGGGTGTTTGTAAAAGTAAACCCGGCCAATGGCGCCATCATTGCGCTATCGCCCAACGCCAGTGACATGGCCCAGAACATGTATAGGGCGCTCTGGTCGTGGATAGTTTGCGTTTCGGTTACGATGCTCGTCAGCCTGGTTACCCGGCCCAAACCTGTGGAAGAACTCACCGGTCTGGTTTATGGTTGCACGGTGTTGCCCAGCGAGGGAGACTTGCCGATATGGAAACGTCCCATTTTCTTCGCCGGCATTGCGATTGTGGTGTTTCTCATTTTGCAGATTATTTTCTGGTAGCACGGCAGAGGGGTGCTTTGTGCTCCCCTCCAGAGGTCACCGGCGTTCGTTGACCGTCGTCACACAATTTAAGGAGTTACAACATGGCTGCTAAACAAGGCATTGTTCCCGTCTGGTTTTTTGTGGGTGTCATCCTGTTTATTTATGGAATTCTGATTCTTATAACAGGGATTGCCGAGTTTCATCATCCGCCCGAAACAGTGCAGCTCTCCCAGTATCACGCTCCGCTCTGGTGGGGTATGGTGCTGACCGTATTCGGAGGACTCTACGTGTTTCTTTTCCGGCCGAAAAAGCCAAAAGACGTACAAGCTTAAGCATATCGGCCTTTGGTGGGGAACCGCTCAGGCGGTTCCCCCTGGTCGGAGCCGTGCAAAGCCGCGTCTCCGACACACCCCTTCCTGCGGAAGTGAGCGGCTATGTTTGCGTTCCGCAAACGCTCGTCCACTCCCGCAATTTTAGCATTTAATAAACTTATAATAAATGAGCAATGCTATTCTAAAGGCCAACACCATATATTCTATAACAAAATACGTGCCCTGATTTTTTTTTAATAATCCGAAACTCAACAAGGAGGCGTATCATGGATCCAGTTCAGGAAAGAATCGAGCATCGAGCCTATGATTTATATCTGAAGAGGGGCAAAATTCCGGGATTTCATGAGGAAGATTGGGCCTGTGCGGAAAAAGAAATATTGGCTGAAATTGAGCAGGGTGAGAAAATCGATACCCATCTTCAGGAAACAGGAAATCCCGACCAAACGATTCTGTCCGGCAAGGACAATCATGTTCCCTTGCAGAACAAAACCGAGCTGCCGGAGGAATCGGCAATACTCGAAGAAATCCGCGAAGCCCGGCTTTCCGGTGTTGGCCCGACTTCACCGGCCAGGCCGGCATCAAGAAGCAAAAAGCTGCCCGGCATTGAGGTTCAGCGCGTTCAAAGCAAAAATAGAAACTGAGTATGTTGCTGCTTATTGCCGACCATTCATTCAAGATCGAAGGAGATTGCATATGCATCAAAGCAGATATGTATTGCCCTGCACCATGTGCGATGCAATGCTTTTAATTGCCGACGAGGAAGATAAGGTAACCGCTGATAATTATTTCCAATTTGCCGATCTGTCTCAGTCATACCGGCATGTCGGGAAACCGGGAAATGGGAATGATGCCTCTCCCTCAAAAACGATTTCTATCGATAATCGCCCGGACCGTTTCGCCATTGACCTGCGCACGGGGATGCATTGCAGCAAACGCCGGCATTTGAAACCTCACTTGGTTGCGTAATGAAAAACTCGGATGAAAAATGCATACCTAAAATAAAGCATTAGATTTAATAAACAATATAATAAGCATTGCAAAAGTGTTAGAGTTCGAATGCAAGGTCGTTGATTTACTAAGCAGTTCATAAATATCGTCACATAAAACCGTTCGTGGTGAGCTTGTCGAACCATGAACGGCCTGCCATTATTGCTCGCCCTTCGACAGACTCAGGGCCAACGGTTTTTGCCGGAGAACTTACTTATGAACTGATTAGCAATTTAAAGTTCCCACAAAGAACACACCATATATTGCAAGCTTAACTTTAGCATCGCAACATATTGAGTTTTGCGGTTTCAAAAATTTGCTGAGCAGTTTTCAAATAAAAAAATTCCCGGAACAACCACCCAATCCGGAGGATTCTGAAGATTATCCGGCAAAGTATTTGGGGAAATGCATTTTTGGCTTTTCATAACGAGTATCCCCTCTCTTAAAAATTGCTCCATGGAATTATCGGCACTAACAGTTTTAAAAAACCGATCTAACACGGCCCAAATTTTCATATCGGATATTACTAGACAATAAAAGCATCCGTATGCCGCCGCATAGTTTCCGCAGAGGCTGCATGCCGGGAGCTGCCGGGCCGGGCGACGATATCCTGCAAAAACTTCCGTTGAAAGGATAACTTATGCTGTGCCGCGAAATGTTATCAGCAGTATCCGTTGCACCGGAAGACACCGGGTACCTCTTCTTGTCGCATAAGCACCCTGATTCGCGCCGCCTGCTCGGCAGCTATATGGTGTCGCCGTGAAAAAAGCCGACCTGCATGTTCACTCCATGTTTTCGGCCCATCCTTCCGAATGGTTTCTCCAGCGTGTGGGAACCCGTGAATCCTATACCACACCAGAACAGGTTTACACATCAGCTAAAGGCATGGGAATGGATTTCGTCACCTTGACCGATCATAACCAGATCGACGGGGTGATGCTTTTAAAGGAGCGGTATCCCGCAGATGTTTTTACCGGTGTCGAAATAACCACCTATTTTCCCGAGGATCACTGCAAAATTCATGTGCTGGTGTATGGATTTACCGCCGGTCAATTCCAGGACATGGAGTCGCTCCGGAGCGACATTTACCAGCTTCGAGAATTTATTTACCGTCAAAATCTGGCTCATTCGGTGGCGCATGCGACTTTCAATATTAACAAGAAACTGGATATCTCCCATATCGAGCGCCTTTTCCTGCTGTTCAATTATTTCGAGGCATTTAACGGAGCAAGAACAAAAGGTGCAAATACCGGTTTCGCCGGAATTCTCGAATCCCTCGAACCGGGCACTATCGGCGATTTATACAGGAAATATCGCATCGAGCCTTACGGCGAAAATCCCTGGAAAAAGGGACTGACCGGCGGATCCGACGATCACGCGGGGATGTTTATCGGTGAAACCTATACCTCGGTACCGAGCGCTTTTTCGAGCGAGGATTTTTTAAGGAAATTATGGGAGAAACAGTCGGTGCCCGGAGGAAGGCATAATAGTTTCCAGGGACTCGCATTGACAATATACAAAATAGCATACGATTTTTCTAAGAATAAAAGCACCGGCCTGCCCAAGTCTCTCCTCGGCATGATTAACGGGTTGCTCTTTGATGGGGAGAACCTCGCTTTTAAGAGCCGTTTCATGTTAAATATGGTAAAACGTGAAAAGACGCAAAACCGGATCGATTTTAAGCGTCGCATTGCCGAATTGGTGGAAGAATTCGACAGGATAAAGCATCTTTCATCGGATACGAAAGTCGCTGCGGTATACACGATGGTTGCCGAATTCACCGATGAGTTGCTGACCAGTTTTTTTGAGAATATCGGGAAAAATCTGTCGGCAGGGGATATCAACGAGCTGATGCGTAATATTTCGGGACTGATTCCCGTCGTTTTCCTTTCTCTCCCCTATATTACAACATTTAACATTCTTAATGAATCCCGTAAATTGCAGGACAGGTTGAATGAGTCCTTTGATTGTAAAATAGACGGGAGGAATAAAAATATCCTTTGGTTTACCGATACGCTCACCGATCTCAACGGACCGTCCGAAACCATCCAGCACCTTGCACGGTTAAGCAATGATAACGGTCTGCAATTGCAGCCGGTTACCTGCCTGCTCCCGGAAGAAATGACGAAAAAGCTTCCTCCTCAGGTACTGTCCCTGCCCACCCTCTGGACCTACAACCCTTCAGAATTTTCACTGTATACGCTCCGGTTTCCGTCAATTCTCAAATCATTGCAGATTATCAATGATCAGCAACCCGATGAAATCATCGTTTCAACTCCGGGACCAATCGGTCTCCTGGGAGTTCTTGCCGCAAAACTGCTGCATGTCCGCTGTCGGGGAATTTTTCACTCGGATTTTGCCGGGCAGGCGACGCAAATCCTCTGCGATGAATCGGTTCATTCGATGATCGATGATTATCAGCGCTGGTTCTATTCGCTGTGCGATGAAATAAAGGTACCTACCGGCGAATATTTGAATTTATTGTCAAACCGCGGATACGACCCGGGAAAAATGTCGGTGTTCAGGCGAGGGATTGAAAAGGATATTTTCAAGCCTCTCGATAATGCACGGATCGGCATGGAGAAAGAGTACGGCATCCCCCGGAAAGGATTCACCCTGGTATACGCCGGGAGAATCAGCAGGGAGAAACGGATGGATTTTATTGGAGACCTGTTCCTGCGGGTTGCTGAAGAGATCCCTGATGCCGCTATGGTGTTCTGCGGTACCGGCCCGGAGCCTTATTTTACGGCATTCAGGCAACGGATGGGAGCGTATGGCAATGTTTATTTTCCGGGCAAGCTGGATCGATACGATTTGCCGCTTATCTACTCCGGCTCGGATCTCTTCTTGTTTCCAAGCACCACGGATACCTTCGGCATGGTAGTCATGGAGGCGCAGGCGTGCGGACTTCCGGTCATAGTTTCCGATGTCGGCGGCCCGAAAGAAATAATTCGGGATGGAAGTACCGGATTCGTTGTAAAAGCGGGAGCGCCTGAGGAGTGGTTGGATAAGATCATCGAAATCCACCAGTCCATGGCGGCTTGTCCTGAGCGGTACCGGGCAATGCGTACCGCGGCCCGTCACCATATAATAAATACATTCAGCTGGAATGCGTCGCTGGCGGATCTCTTTGATCTTCCCCCCGACAGCATTTTTGTCAATGAAGGCATCGGTGATGCGCTCGTGCCGGGAGCTTAATATTCCGGATAAGATTCCACGACTTCTTGCTTGAAGGGGACCTCTGAAAATACCGTTTATGGTACGACAGGCTCGCCATGAACGGCCTTTTTCTTCAACTTTAAGGGATTACCGTTCGTCCTGAGCTTGTCGAAAGATGAACAGGCACCGCGAGCGAATGGCAGGCTGCTTCGCGGTCCCCGGAAGCTCTGCTTCGGGGAGCTTCAATAAGGCAATTTTTAGAGGTCCCCTTAATTACATTTTCTCCTATGGCCCGGCCTGAACCGGCACGATATCGGTATAAAGACTGCCCATCTTGTCCGCCCAGAGCTTCTGAATGGCCGCTCCTCCAATGCCGTTTGGATGGACGCCGTCGCTGTTCAAATCGCCCGGATGCGCCCTGAACCATGAATACAGGTCGGGCCCGGCAATCAGGCTATCGGCGCGTGTAAGGCTGTCGATTGCCTTCAGGTAAGCCGGATTAACCTCCCAGCCGGCTTTCAGGGAGTCCGTTGCGATAATGCGGGCAATGATGGGCTGGATCCCCGCCGCTTTACATGAGTCGATGACCACCTGCATATTCTTTATAAAGGTCGTAACACCGGTATCGCTTCCGCCCCATGCGTCATTGGTTCCCATTTCAACGGCCCAGAAGCGGACATTGCGGGTCATGTCGAGATATCTCGAAATATCGCCGGAAAAGGTCGAACTATTGATGCATCCGATGCCGCCCCGGATCATGGCAGGGTGATAGCCGGGATGCGCAGCCGCAATGCGATCGGCGAAATTGTCCGCCGGGACGATTGCATCTTTAAAGGTGTTTGCCGATATGCTGGTTCCGGTGAAAAACCAGATATCCCGGGTGCTCCTGGAAACGTCAAAAACCTCAATTTCATCGAGTTTCCCGCCGCCTGCAAGGATGCTCATCTTCACCCAGCTCGCTCCCGTAAAAGCGATGACGTGACCCCGGGCGGTCACGGTATTTCTCCGTATGGAGGCTACCAGGATCCAGCTGCCGTCATACCCGCGGGTGGAATTCGAAGATACCAGGATATCGTAATCGCGGGGAACCGCCATATCGTTCTTGCAGCTTGTCGCCTTGCCAATGCTGTCGGACCAGGAATAGGCGGGATTATTCCAGTTAAAAAAAACTTTTGACGGTCCTGCGCCGACCTTGATTGCGACCCATGAACCCGGAGTAACCGGCCAGGCAGCGGTGCCGAACTTGCCATCAACCAGTACCGCGGTCCCGTTCGATGATCCGCAGGTTGGCTTGCCTCGCGATATAATCGGATTGGCGATAATCGGCTGGGCATTGATTTCAAGGACAAATAGTAGTGTAATCAGAGCTCCGTGCGCATAATGTTTCAGTTTCATGGATTTAAACCTTAGGGAACCGTTTTAACGGCAAGAGCGATGTTTTTCCCCGTCAGATCGTTTGATCCAAGGGTATCGGTTGCCGCACCGGTATTATCGATAGTAACCGTCAATCCTGAGACGGAATAGGAAACCGGCTGGACGGCATTGAGATAATACGTTCCCTTCGCAAGACCGGAGATCGTGTAGGCAACATTACCCGACAAGAGCAAGCCTGAGCAGTTGACTATGGAAGAAGCCACCGCATTGGTGTGAGCAGAATCGGTATAGGCGGTTACCGTCACATTAGAAATGCCTGCTGAATAACCCTGATAGGCTATGCTGACGCCGGATTGCAAAGCATTGTTGATAGTTCCGGCGATACTGAGTGTGCCGGTGGCGCCTGTCGGACTGGTAGTGGTGCAGCTCATCATCCCGGATATGAAAATCCCACAAGCCACGGTCAAGATCGTTTTTTTCATGACATTTCTCTCCCGCAGCATGGGTGTACCCTTTCAGGTATTGTCTTCAGCTTCATGATTATCCTCTTGGTTCCCGTCTTAGAACTTCGTCCCGGATTTTCCGGCCACCCCGGCTGGTGCTGGGGGCTATCGCATTACCACCACCTGACCGAAAAGAATCAGTATTCCCGATGCAATCTGAAGCACCGCAAGCAGCGTATTGTTACCCAGGTAACCGATATTTACCAGGGATCGCAGTCCCGAAAGCAGCAACCAGATTGCCAGCAGTATAAACCCGATGCCCGTCATAGATGCGCTCCTGTCTGATGGGATAGGAAGATTCCTGAATATCCCTTGAGGCTGTACTACGCAATTACTACGCCATACCTTGAGCGACCCTGATGTGCTTCAATATCCAAGTGTTTTGGAGCAATTCTCGTTTTTAGTAAGTGGCGTCCCGGAAAAGAGAGCCGATTTTCATCACTTCGGGGGGAAAGGAAAGTTACAAGTATCAAGTATCAAGTTAAAAGTGAAAAACAGAAATCGAAAATAGCCTTTTCGCTGTGTTTTCTACCAGATGTGAGCGTTGCGGGAGGGGGAGAGCGTCTGCCAGCCGAAGCACAGGATGTGCGAAGGCCACTCCGAAGGAGCCCGAAGGGCGCGAGGCTGGACGCCGAGTGTGAAAGGCAGACATCGCCTCCCCCTTCCGC
>PLTF01000163.1 GCA_003164335.1 Fibrobacterota bacterium | reverse complement strand
GGCTTTGGCCAGGGGGAACCGCCTAAGCGGTTCCCCCACCAAAGGCCTTTGATTTAAGCTCGGTTTCCCCACCAAAGACATTATTCATCTCATCAAAACTATATTCCATAATAGCATGAAAGAGGCCGCCTATTACACAAAATTATCCGAAGGCCGCGTGGAGTGCCTGCTGTGCCCTCACCACTGCCGGATTCCCGATGGTCGGAGCGGCATCTGCCTGACCCGCAGGAATAGCGGCGGCCGGCTGATTTCGTCGAACTACTGCCGACCGGCCGCAACAGCAATCGACCCCATCGAAAAGAAGCCGCTCTTCCATTTTTACCTCGGATCGTCGATCTTCTCTACCGGGCCAAACGGCTGCACCTTCAAATGCGACTTCTGCCAGAACTTCGAGATCGCGCAGGAGGTCATGGAGGTTGAGGAGCTATCGCCCGAACAGCTGACCCGGATGGTAGTTGACAGCCATTCCCTCGGCATTGCCTACACCTATTCCGAGCCGACAATCTGGTACGAAACGATTATGGAGGTCGGAGGGCGCATCAGGCAGCTCGGGTTGAAGAACGTCATGGTGACCAACGGCTTCATCGAACCCTCCCCGCTTGCCGACCTGCTGACGGTCATCGACGCCATGAACATCGATATCAAATCCATGAATCCGGAGTTTTACCGACGCCTCTGCAAAGGCTCGCTTGAACCGGTCCTCGCCGCGTGCGAACAGGTTAAAAAAGCGGGCTGCCATCTCGAAATAACGCACCTGCTCATTCCGGGCGAGAACGACGACCCTGCGGAAACAAAGAAGCTTGCCGATTTTATTGCCCTGAGGCTCGGGCCCGAAACCCCGCTCCACATCTCCCGCTATTTCCCCCGCCATAAGATGGACCATGCCCCTACCCCGGAGCGGCTGCTCAACCGGGCCTGGGAGATCGCCTCGGAAAAGCTGTTGTATGTGTATGTCGGCAACGTGTCGGTTGGGGGAAAGGAGGATACCCATTGCCCGGAATGCGATACCCTGCTCGTAGGACGGTCGGGATACTCGGTGGATATCACCGCTGATTTGGTGAGAGGAAATGCTGATGATAACCGACTGCCGAAATGCGGGAACTGCGGGATTGAGATTCCGATTATCCTATAGCTTGATATTTATCTTTAATTCAAGTAACCTAATCTACTATTATTAAATATGTTACGATGATGTCTGAAGATCATACCACTTCTTTATGACATACAATTTATTTGGTTGGCGAACAACAAGAAAATCGCAATTTATAGTGATAGCCTGGTTGGGATAGGTATCGGGATCGTTGAAAAAAATATCGAGTTCACCGCCGGTCATCAAAACTTCGCATACAAGGGTATCTCCGGCGGAATCCAACTGGATTGGAAAATATTGAATATCCGGAAGAGTACTGAACTCCATGTACCCTGCATTCTGGAAGAGGGCATACTGACTCTTCAACTCTATATCCTGAGTCCAATACCCGTAGATTGAAGAGGTGCCGTTATAGTGCATGGTCGTATCTCTTGCGGTATCCGTAAGCGTTACCGGATTTTCGGGTACAAACCCCGGCGCTACAAAAAATTCAAACGATCCATCTTTAGGAAGCAAATCCTGGTAAAGACTCAGGCTTATATCCTGGTAGGCATTCTCAAACTGGGTCATGGTTCCCTGCAGGGTCGAGCGCTGCGGCACACCCGAGTAGGCGCCGGAGGGGGGGAAAAATGGGTCGCGGCCACCGCAGGAGAGGATGCATCCGAGAAGGATGAGAGGTGCAAAACGGGGAATCGCCTTTTTAAGTCCACTCCTCATTACCAAATTTCTCCCCTTACCATCTTCATTTCAAAATCCGCCGTTATTGACCAAAGATAGGCGAAAAGAAGGATGCGCTTGCCGCTTTTGGTGTATTCTCCTGCCAGAATATGATATGCCAGCCCGAATTTTGCACGAGATAAAAGTTGACGGGGCCACCGGAATCACTGGCAGTTGAGGAAGAACTGTTGCCGGTATTCAAAACAATAGTGTATTTCGCCACTGTGAGCGTTACCGAATCGGGACTATTCGAGATTGAGGTGATACCCGTCCAATGTACCTGAATATGATTGTAAGCGGTAACAATCTGATTCAACCGCTGAATCAGCGCCGTCTTTGTGAACAACCCCGAGTTGTAATCGAAATATTGCGAATCGTTGCCTGCAAAGAGGTTTTCAAATTGCAGCGAGGCAAATTGATACGACGTACCCGTCACAAGCTCAGAAAAATTCAGCGGGTCCGACGTGCTGTTGCCTTCCGGCGTTTGGGACTGCCGCGGGGTAAATATCCCGCACGAGCACAGAAGCGCGACCGGAAGCAACGCCGGCAGTAGCCGGCTCAGCGTGGCCTTCAATGGTTGATACATCACCATAGTGCCTGTCCGGTAATACCGATGTTCCACCCGCTTTCATTTTCAACCCTGGTGATCATGCGCGTAACCTTACCCTTTAAAGATACCCGATGATAGTGCACTCCCAGGTCAATATAGGGTTCGGTCAGCCACGATTTATTTATGGTGAACGCGCCATTCACGACCGGCATGCTGAAATTCTCCTGTATCTCGCAGCCCGCCTCTGCCTTTCCCCAGACCATTATCAGGCCCGTTCCGAGCGCCAGCGTATTTTCGAGCGATTTAAAGGTTATCCCATAATAATTGGACCTCAGTATGGAGTCATCTTTCGCCGGGATATACTCGCTGGCCTCCCAGACGCCATTGTCGGCATAGGTCTCCGTCCATCGGCCGGTCAGCTCAATAGTCTTGGAACAGTCCCATTTTGAGGAGAAATTCGAAGAGAACATTCGCTGATACGGAGGCGGATCGGACGAAACGACATGGAACGAATCGTACATCCAGCTCGTGATCTCAGCATTGGCATCTATCCGTTCATTGAGCAAGAACCGGTCTGAAGGCTGATATTTCACGTTGAGCCCGAGCCGGTAGGCTGCCTGGACCGAATTCTGGGCGCTCTCCTCTCTATCCAGATAGTTCACCGTGTAGGTGGCATACTCCCCATAGACGTTGCCGGTCCATTTATGATTGCCTCCGAGTGCCAGATCGAGATGATTATTGATGGTTATTTGATCGTTGGTATTGTAATTCGATGAATCGCCGGCAAAGGGTGAATAGGTCTTGGAATCGCGATATGCGGTTAGTTTGTACTCCAGAATCCAGTCATGGGGAAGCTTCAGGCCGAGGTACTGATCTGCAGCAGCTATATATATCTGATGGTCCTGCAACTTGGCAGTAATGTCGAGACTGTCTTCATGGTTGTATTTGTATGAAGACGAACCGAACCGCGAGAAATCCTGGTCGAAAAGCCAGTTTTCATTGCCGGATGAAATCCTGAGGCCGCCGCGGTAAATAATATGCGCTGCGGTGTCCGATGAAAGCATTATGCAATACGATTGCAGAATATCCTGGACATCACTGGGGTTCGAGGTATGGTTCGGGTATTCTACCGATTTGTCCGAATAGGAATAATAAAACGCCGGCTGGAGGAAGAATCGTTCCTTGAATTTGATACCGCCCGAGGCTTGAAGCGATTGCGCTATCCGCCAGGGGCTGCTCAAATATTGCAACCCTCCGGATGAGGAAGCGGCAGTGTAATTCTCTTTACCATTTGAGAGAGAATCCCCGAAATAAGCGAAAATCGAGTCACCGGTAGATAGCTTTTGAGCGAGGAGGGCCGATCCGGTGAGGACGGCTATGCCGTCCTGCTGGATGGAACGGCCGAGCGCCTGTGCGCTCAGGTAAATCGGGAGCCCGAAGAACTTCGCGGTAGAATCTCCGAGGGAAAACCCACCATAGTATCCTATCGCGCCATTACTGGAATCGATTGTGGCCTGACCTAAACTCGACGGCAGTGTATCGTCCCAGGCAGTTCCCGAAACGCCCCCCCGGACGGTCAGCGGAACGCTGTCGATATGCCATTGCATCACCGGCCCGAGATCCACCGTCGACTCGAAGCCGCTTCCGGATTCGCGCAAATCGTAGTAAGACCGGGGAGACCACTCCAGCCCGAGGGAGCCATTTCCGGGCAACAGGCTATCCTTTACAATACTGCCGGAAAGGTCATAAAATTGGTTCGTCGCATGGAACCCGATGTCCCCTGAAGTTTGTAAGAGAAATCGCTGCAGGAAATGGCAGGTCGCCAAATGCGGATCCCACACGATCCCGGACAGGGTACTCTCATCATTTTCAAAAACCTTGTCCTGCGTCGTCACCTTGACCCTGGAGGAATCGTGCGTTGTGTCCCGCATTGCCGGGCTAAAGAACAGGGGCCATTGATAGGCCTGGCCGATCTGGCCGAAAATCACTCCTGACGCCGTGCATAGAATAACGACAACCCGCCTCACCCGCGAAATCATGATACCCATTGCCCGAACAGCTGCAGCCACTCCGCAATGCCGAGATCTTCGGGCCGCGACAGCGGATTGAGCCCCATTTGGGTGAGGACCGTCTCCAGAAGCGCCTGCTTTCCGGTTTCGCGGCCAAGGACATTGGACAGTTTTTTCCTGCGCTGCGAGAACCCCCGGGTCACGAAGGCAAAAAACGGCAGCCACTGCTCTTGCGGCAGGCGCGACAAAGAATCCTTATCCGGAATAATTTGAACGACTGCAGAAAAAATCTTCGGCTTCGGGAAGAATGCCTCGGGCTCGACTTCGAAGAGGAGTTCGGCAGCACCGAAATACTGGCAGAAAATCGAGAGAAAACCGTTGGATTTCCGGTGCGGCCGAGAGACGATCCGCTCCCCTACTTCGCGCTGGACCATGAAGGTGAACGAACGAATGCCGCTTCCATAGAGAAGGGTCTTCTTAATGATGAGCGCGCCGATGACATAGGGCAGGTTGCCGACCACATGCACCGGAAACCCGATCTGCCCGAAATCGAAGTCGAGTACATCGGCCTGAAAGATCGTGCACTTACCCTCACCTATATTTTTCTTTAATACTCCTAGTATATCTTTATCTTTTTCAATAAGATACAGATCGCTAAACCGCTCAGTCAGGTAGACGCTGAGGGCACCCCGGCCCGGGCCGATTTCCACCACCCGTTCAGCGGGCCCAGCGGGAATTGCATCGACTATTTTCTGCGCTATGTGCGGAGATGTTAAAAAATGTTGCCCAAGATGCTTTTTTGGTGCCAATGCGCTTCTCCGCGGTCTATTCGATACAATCCCCCATATAATAAATTACAATTCGACGGTGGGTTAAGCGGGAAGATTCGGTTCAATTTTAGGTCTGGGGAAACTATACTTAAATCAAAAGCTCTTGGTGGGGGAACCATTTACAATGGTTTCCCCACCAGAAGCATGACACTTTGACTGCCTATTATTATTTATTTCACTACTCTCTTTTTCATCATCTTCACCCCGATACAAAACGCCGCAATTTCAACCAGTATCAGGTAGAGGAAATGGGGGGCCAACTTCATCGATACTTCTCCGGCAAATGCGGCGCGGGAAACTTCTACGGCGTGGGTGAGTGGAAGAACCTGGGCAAAAACTTTCATCCAGCCGGGAAAGTGGTCGAGCGGAAAAAATACGCCGGAAAAGAAAAGCATCGGGGTGAGAAAGAGCTCGGTGTAGTAGTTGAAGAAGTCAAAATGCGGCGCCATTGAGGTGATAATCATTGCGAGCGAAGAGAACAGGATCCCGATAAAGACCATGAGGACCAGGAGAACCAGAACATTGGCAATGGATGCCGGAAAGATCCCCATGCAACCCGCGACGATCAGCATGAGAACGCCGCTTATGAGCCCACGGAAGGCACCCCATGCAATATCCCCGGCCACCGCATCCTCGGCCGATACCGGAGTGGCAATGAGGGAGTCGTAGAGGTGCTCATGTACAATCTTAACGAATGTTCCATAAAGGCATTCGAATGAAGATGATAGCATCACCGATGATACCAGAACACCGGGAACCAGGAAGTACAGGTACGGCTTGCCGCCGAAGTAACCCATGTAGGCGCCCATGCCTATGCCGAACGTGATGAGGTAGAACAGCGGCTGCCCAAGGCTGACGATAAGGGTGGGAAGCACAAAGCGTTTATAGGAGGTCAGGTTCCGCAGGAAAACGTAGTACAGGCGGTAGGAAAGGTTCACTCGGCCAGGCTCCTTCCGGTCAGCTTCAGGAACACATCTTCGAGCGTGGCCGGCCGGTTCAGGACATTGGGCAGGTTGAGTTCGACCACCTTCTTCATGAGGTCGCGCCCATCGCGGCAGTAGAAGAAAAGCGTATCCCCGGCCCGTTCATGACCGCAGGCGATATCGGTAAGCTTTGCGATAAGGCCGGCGTCCTCTTCCCTGGCAACGCGGATCTCAACCACCTCCCTTCCGATCTCGTCGGCCACCAGCTGCGCCGGTGGTCCCTCCTTCAGGATCTTCCCCTGGTGCATGATGACGATCCGGTCGCAGAGCTGGGCGGCCTCGTCCATATACTGGGTCGTCAGGATAAGGGTCGCCCCGCGGTTTTTAAGAAGTCGCAGCCGCTGCCAGATCAGGTGGCGCACCTGCGGATCGAGCCCGGTAGTCGGCTCGTCGGCAATGATAAGCCGGGGACGGTTGAGCAAGGCCCGGGCAATGAGCAGCCGCCTTTTCATGCCGGTCGAGAGGGCGTGAATCCTGCTCTTCGCCTTAGCCTGGAGCTCCACGAATTCGAGGAGCTCTGCAATCCGCACCCTTGCCTCGTGGTGCGGAATATCGAAAAATCGGGAGAAAACCATGAGATTTTCATAGACCGTCAGGTCGACGTCAAGGGTAATCTCCTGCGGAATCACCCCGGTCATTTTCTTGATTTCACGATTGTCGATGGTGCTGGATTTGCCGAATACGGTGACCGATCCGGAGGTAATCGGCGAGAAGCAGTGGATCATTTTCACCGTGGTGGTCTTTCCTGCCCCATTGGGACCGAGAAAGCCGAAGCACTCCCCCTCATCGATACGGAAGGAGATGCCGTCAACGGCGGTCATATCGCCGTACTTTTTGGTCAGTTTTTCAGCGTTGATTGCAACGGTCATAGGATTCCTGGTGGAACTACTTTGCAGCGTCCCGGGTGCGAGGCTTAAAGGTTGCTGCCGCTCTTCGGCGAGGTCTTTCCTTTGGCGCCGGTTCCGGCTTTGGCACTATCCTTTGCCGGGGGCATCGCCAGAACCGCATCGAGCGCGGTTCGAAAATCCGACTCCGGCCGGAATCCAACCAGCTGCTGAACGACCGATCGGTCTTTGACGATGAATATCGCGGGTATTCCCTGAACCTGGAAATAGGAGGCAATGCGGGGATTGTAGTCGACATTCACCCTGAGAAAGAGTACTTTCCCGCCGTATTCTTCCTCAAGTTTCTTAATGGTCGGCATGAGCATGCGGCAGGGACCGCACCAGACCGCCCAGAAATCGATAAATACCGGCACTTTTGCATCGATTATCTTTTTCGCAATTGCGTCCGAGGAGTCCTCAACCGACGCTCCCCGGCCCATGGCCTGCCGCATCGGCCCGCCGCCGTTCTGCCCGCCGGATAGGGAAACCAGCCCGATGGCTGCGACCGCTGCAAATACTGCAGCCAAACGTTTCTTATTCATTGCACCTGCAATCCTTTTTGACGTAGACGGCGAACATTATGGTACCGGATAACCATCTTCTTCCGATTGTGCTCTTCATTGGTCGTGGAAAACTCGTGCTCGCCCGACCCGTCCCACTTTGCAACGAAATATAGCTCATTCGTTTGGAGCGGAGAGAGGGCAGCCTGGAGAGACGCAAGCCCGGGCGAACATATAGGCCCCGGGGGAAGTCCCGCATGCCGCCGGGTATTGTACGGAGATTCCGTATTCAGCTCGCTTGCGAGAAGCGGACCGCTGAATTTTTTAAAGACATAGCGGACCGTCGGGTCGGCGCCAAGCGACATCCCGATCCTGATCCGGTTGTAAAAGACGCCCGCGATTCGCGGCCGCTCAGATGCTACCGCCGCCTCTTTCTCGACAATCGAGGCAAGCGTCACGATCTGAACCTCGGAGAGGCTGCGCGGCGAGAGCAACCCGGTATCGATCATTGCCCACTTCTGCCTGAACTGCCCGGCCATGCGCCGGATAGCTTCGGCAGGCGTTGTTCCGTCGGTGAAGGCGTAGGTATCCGGGAAAAGGAATCCTTCGAGAGATGCGGCCCCGGAGGGGGCGACCGCCGCGGTAAACGCGGAGTCGCGACAGAGGTCGATGAATTCCGTGGTATCGAAGGAGAGCGCCGGAGCGATTCTCGCGGCGGTCTGTTCGACGGTCAGGCCCTCGGGAATGGTAACTGCAATCTCCTTTGGCCGGACGGTTGCCAGTTCGAACACTGCCGCGATTGCCCCTTCACGCTTTGAAAAGGTGTACCTCCCCGCATGGATCCTGCGGGAGGTTCCCGACCATTTGAGCAGGGCAAGGAATACCGGGCGCAGGGAGATGATATCATGCCGGGACAGCGAATCGGCGATGCTGCGGCTCGTGCCGCCGCGATGGATGACGATGCTTACCTTTTCGTGGGATCCGGGCTGCGGGCCCAGAACGTAGACCGCGCCGGCGAGAATTGCCAGGAGGACAAATAAACCGCCGAGTTTTCGCATTAAGTATCACCAGTTTTTAATTTTAAATGCACTATGCACATATTGGACAGTCACCTAAAATTTAGGCACATCTCGTGTGGTCTGGATCTCTGATCCAGGTTCCCTATCGCACGGCATCCTACGTCCTTACCAAAAGCCATTTTGGTCCGCCGTAGAATTTTTCAGCAGATCCCGTGTGGCCTGGATCTCCGATCCAGGTTCCCTTTTCTAACCAATAATCTTAGATTTAAAGGAAAATTACCGTTACCCCTTCGCCGCCCTCAGCCGGGGTGCCGGGCCGGTACCGCTTGACCGCTCCCTTGAGTTTTCCTTCGAGCATGTCAAGAACAAGGTTCTTCAGGACCGGTCCCTCAGCCGCGCTTGAGTGGAGCCCCCGGCCATGGATCACCAGCGCTTCCCGGATTCCCTTGTCCCTGCACGAACCGATGCCGGACAGGATCCGCGCCTCCGCCTCGATACTCGAAAGACCGTGCAGATCGAGCACGTACCGGGTAAGCCGCTCCTGCTTCTCCCGCTCCACGGTCCGGCGATACTCGGCTGCGGCGTTTGCGGCGGTGTCCTTATCAACGATGCCGTGGGTTTCAATGAAGGAGAGGATCTCCTCACTGGTCCCCGGAATGGTGCGGGGAGCCCGTCGGCGGGGCATCGACCGTTTCATCGGTTTACGCCCGGTATTTCAGGAGGTGTGGCTGCGTCGCTGCCGGTTTCGGCAGCTTCGTTTTTTTTAAGCAGGGAATCGACCATGGCTTCTTTCCACCTTGCAAAGTCGCCCGAAATAATTTGTACCCGTGCACTACGGACCAGCTCCAGGTAAAAATGCACGTTGTGCAGGGTCAAAAGACGCAGGGCGAGGATCTCCCCTGCCATGTAGAGATGCCGCAAATAGGCCCTGCTGAAATTCCGACAGGTCATGCAGCCGCACAAGGAATCGAGCGGATGGTCGAAATCGCGCGTATGGCAGGCATTCCGGATATTGACTTTCCCGCCATGCGTAAAGGCAGAACCGTTACGGGCGTTCCTCGTGGGAAGCACGCAGTCGAACATATCGATGCCCCGCTCGATTCCCTCCAGGATGTCGACCGGCGTGCCGACTCCCATGAGGTAGCGGGGTTTTTCCTGCGGCAGGAGCGAGGCGGTAAACCCGGCCACCCGGTAGGTCGCGGCAATGTCCTCCCCCACCGCGAGTCCGCCGATTGCATATCCCGGCAGGTCCATGGCAACGAGCTCTGCCGCGCATCGCTGCCGCAGCACCTCGGAGGTTCCGCCCTGCACGATGCCGAAGAGCGCCTGCGGAAAGCCGAAGTGCAGGGACAGGCGGGCATGCGCCTCGGCGCACCGCGCCGCCCAGCGCAGCGACCGCTCCACCGCCCCGGCGACGTGGGCGGCATCGGCCTTTCCCGGAGGGCATTCGTCAAACGCCATGATGATATCGGCCCCGAGGTTGTGCTCGATTTCCATGACCCGCTCGGGCGAAAAGAAATGCAACGACCCGTCGATGTGCGAACGGAACTCGACACCGTCATCGGTGATCTTCGAAATATCCCGCAGGCTGAAAACCTGGTAGCCGCCGCTGTCGGTAAGTAAAGCGCCTCCCCAGGAGGCGAATTTATGGAGTCCGCCGGCGTCGCGGATGAGTTCGTCGCCGGGACGCAGGTGGAGGTGGTAGGTGTTCCCGAGGACGATCTTCGCCGAGCACTCCACCAGTTCGGCGGGCGATAGCGCCTTGACGGTACCCTGCGTGCCGACCGGCATGAAAACCGGCGTCTCGATGGCGCCATGGGGCGTATAGACGATACCGGCCCGGGCGTCGGTGCGGTGATCGGTCTTTTCCAGGGAAAAGTTGAATTGGTGCATGGATCGGCAGCGTACAGGGAAGTGAGGTGAACGAAAAGGATTTCTAAAAATACACGAGGCCGGAAATGAAGGATGGAGGACTTCCCGAAGTTACGTGAAGTTCGTGCTGCCTGAACAGGCACAGCGAGCGCATGGCAGGCTGCTTTCGCGGTCCCCGGAGCTCTGCTCCGGGGACCGCGAGCGAATGACAAATATTTCCTCTCCTATAGAAGATGGCAGGCTGCTTCGGGGAGCTTCAATACGTTTCATGAGAAGCGGTTATCTGCACCGAGCTCCTCAGCGCGGCAAGCCTTACCCATAAAAGGACGGCCCCTGCGAACAGAAGAATGAGCAGGTGTGTGAGCTGCGGCAGGATATCGTCGAACCCGCCGCCCATCTGGGTTACAATTGTATACCCCCTGAAGAAGGGCGTCGAAGGAAAGAGTGCGGCGACCAACCGTAGAAAAAGAGGCAGGGAGTACGTTGGCCAAGAGTACCCGGACATGAAAAAGAACGGGTACGAGGTGAACAGCATGATACTCATGGCCGTTATCTTTTTTCTGAAGAAGGAGGCAATCCAGAGGGTAATTACCGTGACCGTCATGAGATGAACTATGATCAGTGTCGCCAGTGCGAGCACCGATCCGGTAAGGGGGATCCGATAAAGCCGGTAATAGAGGGAACAATAGACCGCGGCGTGAGCCGCAAAAAGGACAATGTAAAAACCTCCTTTGCCGACAATTGCCGCGGCTGCGGAATTCCCGGCGGCGCCGAAAAGGCCGCCGAGGGTCTTGTTTTCGCGCTCCATGGCCATGGATCCGGATAGCCCCATAATGAGTGTCTGCTGCAGGATAAGCATGAAGAGCCCAGCAATGATGAAATCGCCGTAGGTCTCGGAAAGGTTGTAAAGCGTTTGCGTAATAAGATGCAGCGGCTGGGACTGTTTAAGCGCCTGATCGCGGCTCAAACCGTTTTTTTCGAGCACTGCGATAATGGTGGCCCCGGCACGGGACGAGAGCACCTCGCCGATTGCCTTTCCGATATCGCTTGCCGGAAGGAAGCGCAGGTTGCTGATGGCAACGCCGATCCGGGCCTGACGTCCGCGCTTAAGGTCGGTTTCGAACCCTTCGGGAATGACAATAACGGCGGAAGTTTGCAAAGCATTGAGGCGATCCCGGGCAACCGACACGTCGGGCAGGATTTCATGCACGTCCATAAGCTCATGTGCATCGAAATCCCTGATCAGTTGCCTCGACGCACCCGTGCGGTCCTGGTCCACCACGCAGATCGACGCGCGTCTTTCCATCTTGTGAAGGTACACCGTATTGTACAGGAAGGGATAGAGCAGCGGTGCGATAATGACCATGAGAATGAGGAATCCGTTATTGCCGATAATCCCAAGCTCCCGCCGGAAAACCGCTCGTGCGGCGAGCGCCTTTGCCCGGAGCGTATGCGCAGAGGCAGGCAAGGCGCCGTTCATGCGCCACCCGATTCCGCAGCTCCGTCATTCAGGCGCAAGGCTCGGGCCGATTCGCGGGAAAGCAGGATCAGGATAAGGGGAAGCGGCACCACCGCAAAGAGCGCGAGACGGGCCAGGCCGGGCATCGCATAGGGAACGGGAGCATTTACAAAGGCTATTTGGAAAAAGGCGGGGGCGAAATGCGTGAACGGCAAGGCATTTGCCAGAATCGCATAGGGTTCCGGAAATGCCCACAGCGGATAGGTAAACCCGCTGAAAATAAACGCGGGCATGTTGATAAGAATACCGAGGGCCATGCCCGACACCGCCTTCCTGACGAGAAGCCCGATCAGGATGCCGGGCACGAACGAGGCGGCGATGAAGAGCATTACCGCTCCGAATGTCGGGAGCAGAGGGCCGATGATCCGGATATTGAAAATCGGGAAAAGAACAAATAACACCAGTGACGCCATGGCAACGAAAGCCGCGCATACGGGCGCCGAGCGTGCGACCAGCGTGGCCGCAGCGCCGCTCCGCGGCGCTGCTGGATCATCTCCCGAAGTGTTGCGGTAATCGCGGTTGAAAAGGAGGATTGCCGCAATCATGATCATGACCTGGAATTGTGCAAAGATGAGTCCGGGACACAGGAATTGGGTGTAATTGAAATTCGGGTTATACAGTACGGAAACGTCGGTCGATACCGGATTGATGATCCCGAGCGCCTGGTCCTGCGTCAGCCCGCCGGCCCTGAATTTCTGCAGCAGCACACCGCCGTTGATGGTCCGGAATACCGCGGTCGCTTCCCTGGCGAGAAGATTGCCGACCTGCACGTTCTGGGAGTTCTTGTAGAATACCGGGAAACCCTGTTCTCCCCGCTTGATTTCCCGTTCCATACCGCAGGGAAAGTAAAACGCACCCGCGACCCTGCCCTGCCGCAGCTGTCGCGCAAGGTCGTCGAGATCGCCGGTATAGTGTACAATGCGCATAGTTCCCGACGCCTCGACACCCCTTGCCAAGGTACGCGACAGTACACTATGATCGGCATCGCAGACCATAACCGGGATCCCAGTTATAGTGCCGCGGCCATATATCAGGCAGAACAGGGTAAAGAGTACGGCAGGGATGAGCAGCGTCAGGCTGATGAGCGCCCGGTCCTTTGCGTAACGAAAAAACTCATGGCGGAACCTTGCGGCTACGCCGTTTCGCGACATTTGAGACATGCAGTACCTTACAGGGTAAAATTGACCGTCATCCCGGCCCGGAGCGCTCCAATGGGAGATGATGGCCGCAGATGAATTTCAAAAGTCCGGACATCGAACTCCCCGCGCTGGTTCGTTGGCCGCCATGTGGCGAAATCCGCCATGGGCGAGACAAAGCTCACGCGAAAATCAACCGTTGTATCGCCGAGCGCCGGAACCTTCCCGGCAAGGGTCGCACCCATGCGGAACCGGCCCATGGCCGTCTCCCTGACCTGGACGACCACCCAGGCATCGGCCGTATCGACGACGGTCACGACCGGATATCCTGCCGCGACAATTTCGCCTGCCCGCGAAATGGTTTTTTCCACAAAACCGTCTATAGGGCTGCGCAGCGACAGCTCCCCGGCATACGCGGATGCCTCATTATAGCCGCTCTGCGCCTGCAGAAACAGTTGGGCAGCGGCTTCGCGATCCTCTGCGCGGGCTCCCTCCTGCGCCATGTCGCACCGTGCCTTCGCCGCTTCCATCTGTTCACGCGCAGCGGTAAACTGGGTCTCGACCTGGTCCCGTTCCTGCGTGCTGATTACGCTGTCGGCGTAAAGTTTACTTATGCGATTCCATGTTTTTTCGAGCAACTCGTACTGTGCCTTCGCCTGCTCGTAAAGACTCATCGCCGCCTGCCGCTCCTCCGGTCGCAGGCCGTTGGCCGCCATCTCCATCCGTGCCCTCGCCGCGGCCATGACCGCGCGCGCCCCTGCGACCTTTGCATCCATCTCCCGGCTTTCAAGCCTGCCGATAACCTGTCCCTTCGCCACCGGATCGCCCTCATGCACGAAGAGAGAGTCGATACGACCGGGAATCTTCGATGAGGCGTCGGCATGAGCGGTTTCTACGGTTCCGGAAAGCATCTGCGGCCTGCGCCGGTTCCCTGCGATAAGGAGAAAAACGACAACTGCAGCGATGAGAACCGCGGGAACAGAGGCAATCAGGGCTCGGCGCTTACTGCGCATGGGATGATCCTTTCGATGATAGAAATTCGACAACCGAGGAGGTCCGCCCGGCCGCGGTATAGAGATCGGTCATGGCATGATAGTAATCGAATAGCGCAACCAGGCGGTCGATATGGTTTCGTTCCATGATAAGCTGGGCATCGATAACCTCGAGCGAGGTGCCGTAACCGGCATCGAAACGGCTTCGGCACTGCCGCAGGTTTTCTGCGGCAAGCTCCTCATCGACGCCGATTCGCCGGTAACGCTGCTCAGCTGCGCGCATCTCACGATAAGCTTTGGTAACCCAGAGCGAAACATCCTGCCGCACCGACGATTCGAGCGCATCGACCTCCTTGACCAGGTGGCGTGCCGAGCGCAGCGAGGCAATGTTGCGGCCGCCGGCAAAAAGCGGCACCGTTGCATTGACGCCAACGACCCATTGCGGCTGCAGTGCCGAAAGATACGAGGGGAAAAACGCATACTGTCCGAATGCCGCGATTTGCGGCAGCATTGAACCTTCCTGTGCCGCTACCTTCTGTGAAGCAAGAACTTTCTTCCGGCCGATAAGACAAAGGAGCGGCTGTCCGGTCGATGCCGCCGCCTCAAAGCCATCAACCGAGTCGGGCAGAGGGCGATACACCAGGCTGTCCGAAGCCTGGATATCGGCATGCTCGTCGAGCGAGAGCGATTTCCGCAGCGCCATAAGCGCCACGGCAAGCCGGTCCTGTTCCTCCGCCAGATTGCGCTCGGCATCGGAGACCGCCACCTTTGCCCGTAACAGATGGTAGCGGGCTATAATCCCCTGTGAAGCAAGTTTTTCCGCCTGACCGCAATGCACAAGCATGGCATCACGCACGTCGGTGCGAACGGCAATAACATTGTTCAGGAGTAACACCGCCAGATAGTTATCGATTGTTTCCTGCAGGGTTTTATTGCGCTCGTCATCAAGCTCAAGGGAGGACACATCCGATTCAGCGCGGGCAACCCGTACGCCGGCCACGATCCTGCCACCGGTAAATAGCGGCAAGACCGCTGTCACCTGTGCACTCGGGAAATTCTGCTTCTGCAACGTATCGATGAAGTCAGGCACCTCGCTGCTCAGGGTACTGTAGGCCTTCTGGTAAATAGACTGGTAACTGGCCGACGACGGGTCGGTAATTGCGGAACCGCCTGCCATCTGTGAGGCGATACTGGCAAATTTCACCTGATCGGATGCTTCGAGGCTCAGCATGGCGCTCCGGATAGGATCCAGATTAAAGGTCAGGGGCTTGTCCAGGTGCGTATAACCGCCGCTCAGGCCGATAGACGGAAAAAAGGCTCCGATGGAGCCCCTCTCGTCGAACTTCCGCTGGGCAAGCCGCTCTTCATACTGCCGGATCTTATCGTTATTGGCCAGCGCCATGGCAGCGGCTTGATCGATCGTAAGGTTCCTGGTCTCAGCGGCTATAAGGCCGATACCCCCGGCGACCAGGAACGCTCCGGCGGCAAGGACAATTCGCACTATTCGCCAATAAATAGTTTGTTTTTCCAATCCATTATAATGAACATTAATTCATTATTAGATAAACCACGATCAGTAATGCCGGATCATGCCTGATGTTCGTCCGCGCTCGTCCCGATTCCGTGAAACACAACGAGTTTCATGGTCTGGCGGATTTCGCCAAGCGAGAATCCCGGACGGTTTTCCGCCCACTGGTGCAGGAGATGGCGCAGGCCGCCGAAAAAGAAGGCGCTGAATACCGGAGCATCGATATATGGATTAAATACTCCATCGCTGATTCCCTCCTGCATGAGGGTCTCGCTCAAGACCATGGTTTTGTTGTAAAAACGGGTAAAATGTTCCGCATCTTTGCGGATGAGATGCTGCTGCTCGTTCACAAATACCAGCGCCAGCGAGGGGTTTGAGGTGAAGTAATCGAAGAGCGCATCGATGATGGTCTCGAATTTCTCGCGGGAATCCAGATCAGCGCGGTCGTGAAGGCGTTCAATCTGCCTGAAGAGCTCACCCCATACCTGCTCGAATATTTTGAGCAGGATACTCTCCTTCTTGCCGAAATAGAGATACACGGTTCCGGTTGCGAGCCCGGCGGCGGAAGCGATATGGCTGATCGTCGCCTTGAAATATCCCTGCTCGGCAAAAACCTTGATGGCCGCTTCGAAAATCTCCTTTTCCTTATTTCCCTCTCGGGTTCTCATAGTCCTTCGAATTTCCTTATTAATGAATACCTATTCATTAATATACCTGTTAAACACGGCAAAGTCAAATAAATGATCTCTGCCGGATCTCTTCAGATTATACCATGGCAGAAGGAGTCCTGCCACCTACCCGATGGTAAAAGAGGTCATGGTCAGCGACCCGGCTACCGGCAGGTCGTTAAAAAATGAGATCTCCTCATCCTCGCGCTGGAGCGCAATGGCGTAGAGCATAGGAAGGTAGTGTTCATTGGTAGGTATGGCAAGGCGTGCGGCGCTTCCCAGGGAACGGTAGTCGGCAAGCTCGGCGTGGTGCCGCTCCTGCAGCAGTTTCTTGAAAAGCTCATTCGCTTCCAGCGCCCAGTCGAACCCGAACGGCTCGTTGAAATCGGCGCCCATTACCCTCATCCGACCGAGGTTATGGACCATGTTTCCACTGCCGATGATGAGGATCCCCTGCTCGCGCAGAGGCGCGAGTTCCTTTGCAAGAGCATAATGGAAGGAACCCGGCTTTGTCCGGTCGAGACTCAACTGGACAACCGGGATAGCGGCGCCGGGATACATGCGGGAGAGAACGCTCCAGGTTCCGTGGTCGAGACCCCAATCACGGTCGAGACCGACAGCAGCGGCGGTGATAATCCGACTGCACTGTTCCGCAAGCAGCGGGTCTCCGGGCGCGGGATAGGTTTTTTCGTATAGCTCCGGCGGAAAGGCCCGGAAGTCGTGGATGGTTCGCGGGTGCGGCATCGCGGTTGCACAGGTACCGTCGGTCTCCCAATGAGCCGAAATGCAAAGGATTGCGCGGGGAACAGGAAGGGATTTGCCCAATTCCTGCCATTTTTGGGAAAAAATATTGTCCTCGATAGCATTCATCGGCGACCCGTGACCAATAAATAATACAGGAAATCGGGTAGGTGAGTTTTGAGTCATATCGTCTCCTTAATAGCCTCTGGTGGCGGAAGTGGGCGGCGATGTTCGCCTTCAGCGGACGCTCACCCACTCCCGCAACGCTCACCTATGGTAGAAAAAACATAAAGGATTTTGCAAATCCCCCGGGAGTCAAGATTTTGAGCCCCTTTTAATATCTTTTGACTTTGCGTTAGCGAGGACATAGGGTGCCTTCCGGAACGCCCAGAAGTTGACCTTGATTTTATTCTTCTTTCTTCCCCTTCCCCTTATCCTTATCCTTCGTCCGTATCAGTTTTGCTTCATCCGATTCCGGGTATTTTTCAACCAGTTTTTTCCAGACCAGTTCCTGGGATTTTTTCTTGTCAAGTTTCTCGTAGCAGAGCCCGAGCTTGTAGAGCGCGGTGCAGGCTTTTGCGCCCTGCGGGTAGTTCCTTACATACAGGAGAAGAGCCGATTCGGCCTTATCGTAGTCCTTGCCGGCATAGAAGCACTCCCCTATCCAGAACTGCGATTCCTGTCCCTGCGTGGTTTCCGGGAACCGGGTGGCAAGATCCTGGAAGCCGCTCCGCGCGATGTCGAACCGTCCGGCGTTGAAATCGCTGTTGGCAATCTGGAAGAGCTTGTCGATCTCCGAGCTCTGGGTTTTTGCCGAGGTTGAGTCGGCCACGAGCTTCGCCTGGAGCTGCTTCTGGACATCCGAGGTGTTCTCGTAAATCTTCGAGAGCCGGTACTGGTTTTCCGAGAGGTTGCTCCCGAGTTCGATGATCTTCTGGTCGAGATCGCTGAACCGCACCTGCTGATCGGCGCGGATCTGGCGCAGAAGCTCGTTCTGCTCCTGCTGCTGGTCCGAGATTTTCTTATCCAGCGCGGCGATTTCTATTTTCAGCGAATCCCGCACTGCGTTGAGTTCCCGCGTTCGCAGGACGGTGATGGAGGAGCAGGATTGGAGAATAATCAGAGGAAGGAAAACGACAGTGCATTTAAGAATCATTTTTTTCATGGAATTCTCCATCCTTGGTGATAGCTAATAATAATTTTCAGGAACTGGGTGAACATTTATAAAATAGATTTTTCACCGAATCTCCCGTTTTCACCTGTTTTTTTATCTTTGCTGAACTTGGATTGCTCCGATTCCACGGTATCCCACCGTTCAAATTCCCGGATTTCTTTTTCCAGGTGGCTTTCGACATTGATCTGCCAATTTGAGGGATTATTTTTGATATAATCCCGAATGTAATAACAAGATTTTTCATCTCGAATGATGTGGTCATAGAAATTCCGTTGCCAGATTTTGCAAATACCGCAATGTCGATATGCATTGATTTGTTTCGTGGTCTGGTATTTGAAATACGCCATGATGGATCCCAACGTAGGGGCGCGGTCATCGCGCCCTTTGGCGCGGTCATCGGCTTTGGGAAATTCAGGGTCGGGGAATCCGACCCCTTTGGCGCAGTTATCAGCTTTGGGAAATTCTGGGTCGGGGAATCCGACCCCTACGGTGCGGTCATCGGCTTTGGGAAATTCAGGGTCGGGGAATCCGGCCCCTACGGTGCGGTCATCAGCTTTGGGAAATTCAGGGTCGGGGAACCCGACCCCTACGGTGCGGTCATCAGCTTTGGGAAATTCAGGGTCGGGGAATCCGACCCCTACGGCGCGGTCATCAGCTTTGGGAAATTCTGGGTCGGGGAATCCGACCCCTACGGTGCGGTCATCAGCTTTGGGAAATTCTGGGTCGGGGAATCCGACCCCTACGGTGCGGTCATCGGCTTTGGGAAATTCAGGGTCGGGGAACCCGACCCCTACGAGAGGACAACGGATAACGACAATTCCATGAAAATGATCCGGCATGATAATTGATTCGTCAAGGCTGATGCAAGGGAAATGACCGGGTAAACCGTTCCAGCAATTTGCAACAATTTCGGCCAGGGGGCTCTTTATCATATTGCCATCCTCTACCCGTCCGAAAAGTCTTTGCGTATGATCATTTATGCATAAGGTAATAAAATATGCACCCGGTTGCGAATAATCGTACCCGCGCAATCGCAAAGAATGACGATTATGATAACCGGTAATGGTATAATCGCCGCCACTCATCGTGACTTCACCCCGTCTTCCTTATCTTACAGACCACCGCCTTGGTGGCCCCTTCAGAAACCAGCACCTCGCACTGAGCGCGGTTCCCCCACCAAAATTACTTAGAAGTGTTCCCATTCCGGCATCGAAACATCCCCCGTTTTCGTTACCTGCCGCACATGGCTCCCGTCGGGTTTCATGACATAGAAGTCGCTCCTCCCCCCGAGCCGGGTAATATAGCCGATGAGCATGCCGTCGGGCGACCAGGCGGGATACTCATGGTGCCCGGGTCCATTAGTCAATCGGACCTCGTTGGATCCGTCGGGAAACACCGTCCAGATGTCGAGCTTGCCCTCGGCGCCCATTGACGTAAAGGCGATCCGGTCGCCCTTCGGCGACCACGCGGGGGCGTCGCAGTAGCCGCTGACATGGGTGATGCGGTGCTGGTTCCCCCCGTCGGCGTCCATGACGCAAATCTGCGGATTGCCCGAGCGGTCCGAGGTGTAGGCAATCTGGTAGCCGTTCGGGGACCAGCAGGGCGCGGTCTCGATCCGTCCATTGCCGAAGGTCAATTGTTTCTTGCCGCTCCCGTCGAGCGCGCAGGTGTAAATATCGAGACTGCCGCGCACCGACGAGGCGTAGACCACCGTCTCGTCTACCGGCGACACGCGCGCCGAGTACTGAATACCGCGGCTGGCGGCGACGACCGAGACCGCACCGCCGCGGATCGGCTCGCGATAGATATCCGGCTTTCCTCGCAAGTAGGAGGTAAAGACGAAGGTGGTGGAGTCGGCAAATGCCGGGAAGATGTTCAGCGCCTTGCCGCCGGTGAGGTACCGGCTGTTAAACCCGTCGAAATCCATGATGGCGATATTTTTGGTGCTGCCGGCCGACCTGACGCAAAGGATCCGGGAGAGAAAAATGCCCCTGTCGCCGAACAGGAGCGTGTAAAGCTCGTTCGAAAACCCATGAACTGTTGCGCGCAGCTGCGATGCCGGACACCGGTACTCCTTTTTAAGCAGGGGTTCGCGTGCATTGATGTCATTGACATTGCAGGAGAGAACGATGGTACTGCCCGACTGCGAAACCTCTCCGTCGATATAGAGGCCGACATTCTGCGCTGCAAACGCGGCGCTGTCGAATGCGGGCTTCCGGACCACCTGGAACCGGCCGGACAGGTCGAAGTCTCCTGCAATGACGGCCGAGGGCAGGGCGTCCGGCCCGAGCGCCGTGCCTGATTGCCTGAAATCAACGATGCCGATCGGAATGCTGTCGTATCGTCCCGCATAGATGTTGAGATTGAATTTTTCGGCCCGGCTTTCGCCGCACATCCAGAGCATCGCACCGACAACCAGTAGTTTTCGAATCATGGCAAGACTAATTCCTCGTGGGGATAAGGGTACAGCTGAGTTC
The DNA here is from genome assembly GCA_003164335.1 of Fibrobacterota bacterium. GTDB lineage: Bacteria > Fibrobacterota > Chitinivibrionia > Chitinivibrionales > Chitinispirillaceae > BOG-1184. Next base: position 19,471 of record PLTF01000163.1, on the reverse strand, counting down.
GAGATTATCTGAAGGGAAACCCGGCGGCAGGGCCCCGAAAGGTGCCGCCAGCTTTACAGCACGCAGCGCCAGATTGTCGAGACTGGCGTTGCCCGATCCCTTGGCAATTTCCGGATCGGACATCGTACCGTCTCGGTGGATCGTGAACGACACGACCACCGAAATGGTACTGTTCCCGGTCGGCGGGTTCCAGTAGTGCGCGATTTTCTGGCTGACATTTTCAAGATACCCGGTATACTTGAACTCCCCGACCGTCGAGATACTCGCGGCCTTGGGCAACTCGTTGAGCATCGAGGCGAGCTCATCGACGTTCTCTTTGGTTTCCTCTTTTTCTTTCGCAACAGGCTTCTCGCCCATTTTTGGAACTTCGCGCCGATGCACTGCCTCCTTGACGGCCTTCTTATGCACCGGCCGGGCCTTCGGCGTTACCGGAGCGAGCATGGGCGGTGCAGTGACAAGCTGGAAGGTCGGCGGCCGCTGGAACGAAACCGTGCGCTCCGTCACCATGAGCAGCAGGGGAATGCCGACGAGGACCAAAAGGTGCAACGCCAGGGATATGAAGAAACCGGTTCTCGGAGAGAGATTTCCCTCCGGCAGTTGCTCGATCGAAGAGAGCGCCGCAGCCATGACCGTCACTCTTCGCTCCTGGGAGCCGGCGTCTGGGTCAGGAACCCGAGCTTCACTACCCCCGCATTCTGGATGTCGGCGATGACCCGGATGACGAGGCCGTAGGGAACCTTCCTGTCGGCATTGACAAATACAGGGACAGTGGTCCTTGCGTTGAACACATCGCGGAAGCGGCGCGGGAAATCATTGAGCGATACCCGCTCCTCATCGATATAGAGCTCGTGGTGGCTGTCGATGGTCACCTGAATCGAGGTCGAGACCTCGACATTCTTCGCGTCGGCAGGGGGCAGGTCGACCTGCACCCCCTGGGTCATCATAGGCGCGGTGATCATGAAAATGATGAGCAAGGTCAACATGACGTCGATCAGGTTCGTCAGGTTGAGATCGCTGATGAGTTTGCGGCGATTGCGGTTTTTCACGCACTCCCCCGCCCCTCATAGAGGTTAAGGAACACTTCGCGCTTTATCCGCGCGAGCAGCAGAGTCTTGAATTCGTCGATATCGGTTTCGATGCGTTCGGCGCGATGGTTGAAATAGTTATAGAAAAAGAGCGCCGGAATGGCTACCGCAAGACCGGCAAGTGTGGCGATGAGCGCCTCGGCGATGCCGGGCGCAACCACCGGCAGGCTTGCCGAACCCTGGTTGCTGATCTCGAAGAAGGCGTTCATGATGCCCCAGACCGTCCCGAGGAGCCCGAGAAAGGGCGAGATGCTCGAAACCATCGCCAGCATGAAGACCCCCCGGTCGAGCGTGGCGACAATGCCCATGTAAGCACTCTCCACCCGCTCCTCGGCCATGGAAAACTGGCTTTGCAGCATGAAAGAAGGGTCTCGTCCGCCCATCCGGCGCACGTCGGCCACTATCCGGCGGCATTCGCCCTGGCCGATGAGGCCGAGGCGTCCAAGGGGCGTTGCCAAAGACTTTTTATCGAACCCGGTGAGTTCATCGACCTTATCGATAGATTCGAACTTGCTCTTGAACCGGCGGTTTCCTGCTGCGGCGCTCTTGATAAACTGCATCCGGGTCACGATAATCGTCCAGGTAATGATCGAAAAAACAAGCAGGATAATGAGCACCAGTCGCGCCGCCCAGCTGGCGTGCATGATCATGGTAATGAGAGGGGAATCCATTATGGTCCTTTGGCCCGGTCGTATGACGGGCGGATTCGATGTAGTAATGAACTGCCCCGCAGCAGACTGCGGGGAATTGGAAAAATTCTAGGGGACCTCTAAAAATCACAAATTTCGTCCTTCGACAAGCCCAGGACGAACGGATATCAGTCAAATTTCAGGAAAAAGACCGTTCGTGGTGAGCCCGTCGAACCATGAACGGTATTTTTAGAGGTCCCCTCTATTTAATTCTTGCCGGAATAGCCTTAAAAATTACTTCCTGCGAAGGGTCTCCGGAGTGTAGTAGACCAATTTTCGACCGAGGTCATCGCCCTTTCGCAAAGCAGCATGCGGTTGGCCTTCCGGCGGATTCTTTTGCCGTTATCCGGAAGCGGTTCGAACAGGCCGAAATGGACATTGGACGGAGTGAAGGGCTTCACGGGAGAGGCGGTCACGTGGTGCAGCAGCGCCCCGAGGGCCGACTCGCGCGGAGGCGGATCGGGCTGCCTGCCGCTGATCTGCGAGAGCGCAAAGAGCGCGGCCAGATGGCCGGTTGCAATGCTTTCGGTATATCCTTCGCCGCCGCAGAGCTGGCCGGCGAGGAACACGGTCGGCGCGTCCCGAAACGAGAGGTCCGGGGCGAGAAGCTCCGGCGAATCAAGATAGGTATTGCGATGAATGCTTCCGAAGCGCAGGAACTCGGCATTTTTGAGCCCCGGAATCATGCGGAATACGGATTTCTGGCCCGGAATGGTGAGCCGGGTCTGGAACCCGACCATGTTATAGCAGGTGCCTTGCTCGTTCTCAGTGCGCAGCTGGCAGACCGCATGGGGCCGCTTTCCATTGCGGGGATCGATCAGCCCGACCGGCTTGAGCGGTCCAAAGGCGAGCGCCTGCTCGCCCCGCCCTGCCATAACCTCTATGGGCAGGCAGGCCTCGAAGAACTGTTCGTTTTCGAACCGGTGCGCGACGGTACGGTCGGCCTCCCGCAGGGCCGCATAAAACGCCTGGTACTCCTCTTCGGTAAACGGGCAGTTAAGGTAGTCGCTGCCGTCGGTCTCACGGCGCGAGGCGAGAAAGGCGATTGACCGGTCAATCGAATCGGCCGCAATAATCGGCGCAATGGCATCGTAAAAATGCAGCGAATCGCCGTGTCCCCGGCTGCCAAGCCAGGAAGCCAGCGAATCGGCGACGAGCGGACCGGCGGCAATGATGCAGGCATCGTATCCAGCGGGCGGAGCTTCAACCTCGGCGTTAACCTGCCGAATGCGCTGTTCTGCCCCGAGTAAAGAGGCCACCGCGCCGGAAAAACCGAGGCGATCGACGGCAAGAGCCGACCCGGCCGGAACCGCCGTCCGCTTTGCCGCATCGAGAAGCGGACTATTAAGAATCGCCAGCTCGGCCTTGAGAACCCCGTGTGCGGAGTGCAGGCCGACGGATTTAAAGGAGTTCGAGCAGACCAGCTCTGCCGGCAGGCCGGTACAATGCGCGGGGGTCATCCTGCCCGGCCGCATCTCCAGGAGGTCGATTGACACGCCGCTGCGCGAAAGCACAAGCGCAGCCTCGCAACCGGCAAGACCGGCGCCGATTACCGCGACCCTCGGTTGCGAAGGCATGGTCAGGATTCGGCGGCTTCGGCAGCGAGCGGCTCGGCCTGCGCCTGGCCTGCCGTCTCCAGAAGCGTCACCTCGGCCCTGCACGAGGGGCAGCTCAGGTACGGTCCCTTACGCCGGGTCTCCTTCTGCACCATGATCGCGAACCCGCAGGCCGCACACTTGGTATCGACCGGGCGGTCCCAGGTCGCAAAGGTGCACTTCGGATAGGAGCTGCAGCCGAAGAAGATTTTTCCCCGCCGGGTACGGCGCTCCACAATCGAACCGTCGCAGCCGGGATGCGGGCAGTGGACACCCGTGGAGAGGGACTTGGTATTCTTGCACTCCGGGAAGCGGGAACAACCGAGGAACTTCCGGCCATTGACCGATAGGACCACCATGGGCGCGCCGCAGAGATTGCAGGTCTCCCCGTGGGGAGCGGTTTCCCGGACGCCGTAGGTCTCGGTGTATTTGCAGGCGGGAAACCCCTGGCACGCCAGGAATTTTCCGTTGCGGCTCCATTTGATGACGAGCTTGTTCTTGCCGCAGAGCGGGCAGGTACGGTCGGTCGACTCCTGGTTCTGCTCGCGCAGCTCCTTGATATTGAGCTTGACGGCTTCGAGCCGCTCGGAAAAAGGCGCATAGAACCGTTTGAGGACCGACACCCATTCGGCTTCGCCGTCCTCGATCCGGTCGAGCTGCGATTCCATGTCGGCAGTAAACCCGACATTGAAGACGTCGTTGAACTCCCTGGTGAGCATAGTCTTGACTGTAAACCCTACCTCGGTGGGCATGAACCGCCGGGCTTCGAGCGTCACGTACTTCCGGCGCTTGAGCGTGTCGATGATCTGCGCATAGGTACTCGGCCGGCCGATCCCCTTGTCTTCCAGCTCCCGCACGAGCGATGCTTCGCTGTAGCGCGGCGGCGGCTGGGTAAAGTGCTGCTTGTCGGAAAGCGCTTCGAGCGACACCGGTGTAGCAGTGACGATGGGCGGAAGCGTTTCGTTGGATCCCTCGCCGTTTTCCGAGGTATCCTCGATGGTTTCGTCGTAGAGCGCAAGGAAGCCCTGGAACTTCAGGATGCTCCCGTTGGCGCGGAAGACCACGCCCCCGCCTACGATGTCGATGCGGGTCTGGTCGTGGAGCGCGTTTTCCATCTGCGAGGCGAGGAACCGCTTCCAGACGAGGTCGTACAGTCGGTACTGGTCGCGGGAGAGATACGCCTGCACCCGGTCGGGGGAGAACGCGATATCCACCTGTGAGGGACGGATAGCTTCGTGCGCATCCTGGGCGTTTTTCTTCTTACCGTAGGTTCGCGGAGCAGCCGGGACGAACTTGGGGCCGAAGAGCGCTTCGATCACCTTCCGCGCCTCGACCAGTGCCTCCTGGGCTATGCGGGTGGAGTCGGTACGCATATAGGTAATGAGTCCCAGCGATCCGAGGTCGCCGAGTTCGAGTCCTTCGTACAGCTGCTGGGCGATCATCATGGTCTTGGCGGCGGAGAACCCGAGCTTGCGGGCCGCTTCCTGCTGCAGGGTGCTCGTGATGAAGGGAGGGTAGGGCTTCCGCTCCTTTTCGCTGCGCACCACGTCGCTGACCTTGTAGGTAATGGTTTGCAGACGCTCCTTGAGCGCATGTGCCGTCGCCTCATCCGGAATGAGCGGATCGGCGATGTCCGCTGCCTTTCTCCCGTCAACCGTCAGCAGCTTGGCCGAAAAAGTATTCTTCCCCTCGGCAAACCTGCCTTCTATCGACCAGTACTCCTTCTGCTTGAACGCCTGCACAGCATCCTCGCGCTCGCAGATAAGCCGCAGGGCGACCGACTGCACCCTCCCCGCGCTCAGGCCCCGGAAGACGGTACGCCACAGGATCGGCGACACCTGGTAGCCCACGATCCGGTCGAGAATCCGTCGGGCCTGCTGGGCATTCACCTTGTTCATATCGATATCCTGCGGCGTATCGAACGCCGCAAGCACCGCACGCTTGGTAATTTCATTGAACTGAACGCGCCGGACATTCTTGTTATCGTCTTTGATCGACTCAGCGACATGCCAGGCGATGGCCTCCCCTTCGCGGTCAGGGTCAGGCGCCAGGAACACATCCTCGCACTTCCCGGCCTCTTCCTTGAGGTTATTGATAACCTTGCGTTTGCCCTTGGAAACCGTGTATTTCGGCTTGAAATCGTTGTCGATTTCGACCCCGAGCTCCTTTTCGGGCAGGTCGATGACGTGCCCCATCGTCGCGCGGACGATATAGTCCTTGCCCAGATACTTGGAGATGGTTTTGCACTTTGCGGGAGACTCGACGACGACCAGATGCTTCGGCATTGTATGTTTTCCTTTATTATTAAACTTCGCGATAGATCTTTTTCAAATAATCGGCTATGGCACCGTCGTAGGAGGCGGTATGGGCAAACGCCTTTGCAGCAAGCCGCTTCCTCGTAGCTTCGGTTACCCCGCCGGTTTTTTCGATTTCCCCGATAATCATGGAATAATCGCCCGGATCGACGATAACGGCGACAAACCGGTGGTTCTTGGCCGCGCTCCGGACCATTGCCGGGCCCCCGATATCGATGTTCTCGATCGCCTCCGCAGGAGAGACGCCCGGGCGGGCAACGGTCTCTACGAAAGGATAGAGATTCACCACTACCATATCGATAGGCTTTATGTTATTCTGCGCCATCTGATCGATGTGGACCGGGTTGTCACGCACCGCCAGGATGCCTCCGTGGACCTTAGGATGCAGGGTCTTTACCCTGCCGTCCATGATCTCCGGGTGGCCGGTGAAGGCACCGATCTCCATGACCGGAATACCGTGCTCACGCAGGAGCCCGGCTGTTCCTCCGGTAGAAATTAATTCGACCTTGAGGGCCGAAAGGTTCCCGGCAAACTCAAGAATATTTCTTTTATCCGACACGCTGATGAGCGCTCGCCCGATTTTTATAGTTTCCATAAGTTCCATTATCGTTTAAAGATACCGCACCCCTTGCCCTGATAAACGACTAATATGCTATAAACACACCCGGGAGTGCAAACCCAACCTCATCTATTATGCACCAAACGGAATCGATCATGCAAGTGAGAGGTAATCGGGGTGAGCACCCGGGACGCTGCCATCACTGCTGCAATGAATATACTCCGGAAGCGCCAAAATATTGCAGGACCTGAAGCCTTTGAGGCCGAGACTTTAAGGAAGATAGGTTATTTTTGAAATCTTCTCTGCCCTGGCGACGCCGTACCCATCGAACCCGGTAATCCGGATAATATAGGCTCCGGCGGGTGGTTTTTTCGACCCGGCGTTCCATTGCATCGTGTTGAGGCCCGGGTGAAGGGTGGATCCGGCCACAGCCGCCCAGATCGTCCGGCCTTGAAAATCCACAACCTCGCACCGCACCTTCTGGATCGAGTTATAGGGAACGAGATATTCGATGACCGCAATGCCGCGCACCGGGTTCGGCGTCACCTTCAGGCTGAAATCGACTTGCGAAACAGTTTTCGCGACATTGCCCGCAAAACCGGCGGTTCCAACGGCAAGGTAGCGGTATATCTTACTTTTCCCGGGCACCGTTACGGTAATTTTGTCCAAGCCGCTCACCTGCCGGGCTCCGCCGCCGGCAGGATCGATCAGCGAAACAGTCATGCTGCCGATGCCGACGACCGGCGCGGCAGAATAGGTAACCACCGCATCGTTACTTCCTGAATTCTGAAAGACCAGCTCGAAGGTCTGACCCGAACTTCCGGAGGCATGGATCAGCGCACTGCCGAAAACCGCGTTGCTGGCGGGGTCGTAAACCCCGGCACTGACGTCTCCCCATCGGGAAGGCGCGGGAAAGTAGCGGGTTCCGGTTCCTGTTGCCGACCAGGCGCAATACACAGGGCTTATAGTGCCTTTAGGTGTCGAGGAGTTTACCTTGATGGTCCACCCGGCCCCGGGCTGAACCTTGGAGAGGGCTTTGGAGGTTCCCGCCGTATCGGCCACGGGAGCGGGAATAATGAGTGCTACCGTAAAGGCATTGCAAGCATTGTAAATAGAATAGGCGCCCGAATATTCAATCCGGTACCCAAGGGAAGTATCGATGTCGCTTGTTGCCGGGACCGCAGGCAAGTAAATTGGATCGGCAAAGAATTGTAATGATCCGGTCTGACTCACCGAATCCTGCCAGTGAAATAAAAACAAGGAATCATTCAAAGAATCGTGACTATTCCCCCGGGCTGTTGCCGCAAAAATATCAGAAAGACGAACATTTACCCGATCGGGATTGCAGATATCCGCCCATCCATGGGGGGCAATTATAATAGTATCTGCCGTGGAAAGAGCCGTGCCGCCACCGGGATAGAACAGGAAGATTCTGCTCAGGGACTCGCTTGTCTTGAGCCACATAACTCTTCCGGGAACAAAGGAAAACGAGTCGCTCCTGACGTCAGAGTACTCCAGCCAGCGATCCTGCATCCAGCGAAAGAGCCTGAATTGCGTGATGTCATATTTCCAGGGGTTGTTATCGACACTGTCCTTAACGGTCCTGAACGACCTGAGAACACTCGAAACAGCGGGGCTGTCGAGCATCATGGAGACTCCTACAGGATTCCAAAATTGAGGGCTCACCTGCAGGGTATCCTCAATCGGCCCGGTTTGCGAGGCGACCGAAATGGGCGTCAGCGACGTCACGAAAAACCCCGCGGTAAGCGCTACGCTCAGCATCCGGACAATACTCAATGTCCTGAAATGCTTCTCCGGTCTACACGAGCCCTTACAGCCTATGATACATTTTTTATGCATAGGTACTCCCGTACATTCCCTGCAACCGGTTGCCCCCCCCCCGCTTGCGCTTCTTCTTATAATAAATATACTTGCAAAAATCGGACTCAGCTGACATCGCCCGAAAACCTGTCAATTTCACCCATAAGCAACAATCCCCTCCGGAAATCCTCAGGCAGCGGAGCCGTGACTGTAACGGATTTTTCCAGAAACGGATGGGGAAAGGTGATTTTCCATGCATGGAGCGCATGGCGGTCGAAGCAGCCGAGCATTTTTACCGCCAATGGCCGGTCGAGGGGCGCAACCTGCAGCAATCGGCCTGAGCCCCCGCCGTAGAGCGTGTCGCCGAGGATGGGAAAGCCCCTGCTGCTGCAGTGAACACGGATCTGGTGCGTCCTGCCGGTCCGCGGCATGAAAAGAACCAGCGAAATGCCGGATTTTGCCGAGAGAGTGCGGAATTCGGTGGTCGCCGACTTGCCGTGCGGGTCTGCGGCGCGTTTGACCGGATCCTTCCGGCTCCGTGCCAGGGGAATGTCGATGACCCCCTCTGCGTCGGAAGGCAACCCGATGCAGAAACCGAGGTACTCTTTTTTCACCGACCGCGCGGCAAAGGCCGCGGCCAGCGCCGCATGGGCACCATTGGTCTTTGCGACGAGCAGCACGCCGGAGGTCTCCTTGTCGAGCCGGTGCACGATGCCCGGTCGCTCGGGAAGCGACCCGTCGGAGAGTTTTTTTCCCATATGGTACAGCAGGGCGTTCACGATGGTGCCGGTGCGGTTGCCGTTTCCCGGGTGGACCACGATGCCCGCGGGCTTGTCAATGGCAAGGCAGTAGTCATCCTCGTACAGCACCGACAGCGGCAGGTTCTCGGGAGTCGGCTCCCCGGGAGCTTCTGCATCGGTATCGGTCATGCTTATGCGGTCGCCTCCGGCAATGCGGTAATTCTTCCGCACCGACAGCCCGTTTACCAGAACGGAACCGGCGACGATGAGCTTCTGGAGGTGCGAACGGGTTGGCGACCCTTCAGCGCGGGAGAGCCAGACATCGAGCCTCTCACCCTCCGACTCCGGCGGAACGGTGCCTTCGAAAGCTGCAGGTTGCATGCTCATGCCTTGACCTGGCCGGAAAGCGCCTCAGGACTGCGAGGCCGCACCATTCAGGGTTCCTTCCGGCGATTGCCTTCGAACAGGAAACTGGCAATCATGAGGGCGATGCCGATGGTGACCCAGGCGTCCGCCACATTGAAGATGGGCCAGGGATTGAAGGGGGGGAAACCAAGGTTTACCATGATGAAATCAACCACTCCCCTGCCGGGGTGCAGCAGCCGGTCCGACAGGTTGCCGAGCGCGCCCGGAAGAATGAACGCCAGGGACCAGTGCAGGAGGAGGTCGGTCCTCTTCAGAAACCGGTAGTAAATAATGAGGACCGCAGCGGCGATAAGGTTGAAGAACGGGAAGACCCTCCCTACCGAAAAGCCGTGCATGATCCGCGCGGGATCGATCCCGAAGACCGCTACCTTGTTGAAAACCAGCACCAGCTGCACGACATCGCCGAGGCAGTGTACGATGTGACCGTCCGCAAGCGCCCGGGCGGCGGAATGCTTTGTCCACAAATCCGCGAGAAGCCCGACCGCCGTCACAATGGCAAGGAGCCTCCAGGGATGCTTGATTTCCTTAGACAATGTATTTTCCTTTCTCAGGTTGATCGTCTGAAAATACAATACTCCGGGGTTCTACCTCTGCCGCCCTTCACCCCCTATCTCAAAGTTGCCCGATTGAAAAATGCCGGAATGGCGGTTGCCGCGGTCTGCCTCGGGTACTGGATCGGCAGGTCCTTCCTCCCCCTCCGCTCGCTCCTTTTCCTTTGTATTGCCGCCGCAACGGCGACCGCCTTCGGCAACGTTGTCAACGACCGGCACGATGTGGCAACCGACCGGATAAGCCACCCCGACCGCCCCATCGCCAATGGTGAACTCACCCTTGCCGCTGCGGGCAGGTACGCCCTGGCCCTGGCGCTTCTTTCCATCGGATTCGCAGCCATAGCCTCCCCTGCCCACCTGATCGCCACGCTCATTCCGCTCGCTTTACTTGTCCTGTACACCCGCTTTCTCAAGGCGACTCCCCTTGCCGGGAACATCGTCGTTTCGCTCCTCGTCGCCTACCCGCTCGTCTACGGCGGCCTGCTCGGCAGCGCGTTTTACCGCCTCCTTGTACCGGCTGCGGCAGCGTTTCTCGCAAACGTGCTCAGGGAGATCGTCAAGGACCTCCAGGATGAGCCGGGAGACACGGCTGCCGGAATAGTAACGACGGCGGCGCTGCCTGCGAAAGCTTTTGACACTATCATCATAGCCCTGAGCGTCCTCTTCCTGGCGATCCTGCCGGTGCCGGTTCTGCTGCATCAGTTCGGTCGAATCTATGCGCTGGTATGTTTCATCGGCATGGCGCCTTTACATTTGTACTGGCTGACGCAGTGGGCACAGAGAAAGAAAATTGATAACCTGCCTCTGCTGTCGGCGATATTGAAAGTGGAACTGGTACTAGGGTTGGTTGCGATGGCGGCGGACCAGCTGATAAAAAGATAAAGAGTAAAGATAACGATTACATCAAAGGCTCTTGGTGGGGGAACCTCGCTACGCGGGTTCCCCCACCAAAGCAGTAACCTAAAAAATGCTATTTTATTATCACGAAGCACCTCCGGGCATATCGCTTCGAGAATATGCTCTACCAAAACGCTCAATTAGATTCATGATATAGGAGTCGGACCCGTGCCAACCCTCACCCCTCCCGCCGTATCCCAATTTTCAGGATTTACCAAAGAAACTATCGATTTTCTCGATCAGGTCCACGGGCACAACAGCAAGACCTGGTTCGAAGAGCATCGCGAGGTTTATGAACAGCACGTGCTTCACCCATTCCGCAGCCTGGCGGCCGCACTCTCCCCGGTCATTTCCGAGATCGACCCGGCCATGGAAACGAATCCTATGCGGGTCGTTTCACGGATCCATCGGGATATCCGCTTTTCGCGGGATAAGTCGCTCTACAAAAGGTCGATGTGGCTGACCTTCAAGCGCCGTATCGAAGAGTGGCAGGACTCCCCTGCTTTTTATTTTGAGGTCTCGCCCGATCTCTATCGGTTCGGCATGGGCTACTATGATGTTTCGCGGAACACGATGGACTCCCTGCGGCAGGTCATCGAAAATAAGCCGGCACTGGTCCGTAAGCAGCTTGCCGCAATCGAAAAAATTCCGGGAATGACCATTGAGGGTCGGGCCTACAAGCGGGCCCTTAATCCGGCAATCCCCGAAGAGTTTCAGCGGATCTATCAGAAAAAAGAGCTCTACCTGGTTGCCAATCGGGAAATCGATGATCTTGTTTTCAGCGAGGCGCTCGTCTCAGACCTGGAAGTGTGCTTCGGAAAACTGGCGGGATTTTATCGCTTTTTGCGGGATTTGAAAACCGGCTGATTATGATCTGCATACCAAATTATTTTCAATAACCGAATGGATCGCTACAGCCCCTCGATAAGTCGCGTTTACGCCCTGCTCAAAACGGAGTTCGGTTTAAACCGTGTTCCGGTCGTCGACCTTATAAAGGCACAGACGAGCGATCCTTTCAAAGTCCTGGTCGCCACTATGCTCAGTGCGCGAACCAAGGACCAGACCACCGCCGCCGCCGCCCGAAGACTTTTCAGCGTGGTGACAACCCTTGACGATCTGGACAAGCTGAGCACCGCTGACCTCGAAAAGCTCATCTACCCGGTTGGTTTTTACCATGAAAAGGCGCGCAACCTGAAGCTCTGGCCGGCACTGCTGAAGAAGGAGTTCAGCGGCAAAATCCCGTCCACAGTCGAAGAACTCATCGTCCTGCCGGGCGTCGGACGGAAAACCGCAAATCTGGTAACAGCGGTAGCGTTCAACAAGCCTGCCGTATGCGTTGACGTGCACGTCCACCGCATTTTCAACCGCCTCGGCTTCCTTGAGTCGAAATCGCCGCTTGAAACCGAGGGAATTTTACGCGAGCACCTGCCGGTAAGGTACTGGACGACCTTCAACTCCTATTTTGTATCCTTCGGACAGCACACCTGCTTCCCGATAAACCCGAGGTGCGACCGCTGCCCGATTTTTAAGTATTGCGGGAGGGTGGGAGTAAAGACGAAGTTTGAACGACAACCCTAGAACCCCTGTAATCCGCAGCACCTAGTGCATACCGGCATAAGCCCTTTTTTCATCTCGGTCCGGAACTTCTTGAACTTGTCGCCGTTCCAGATCTCGTAAAAAGGTTGCTCGTTGATATTCCCGCAGGTATAGTCCTGGTAGTCGCGGCAGGGAGTCACGCGGCCATCGGGCGAGACCTCGGCTATAAAGTAAATACTCTCGCAGTTGGGGTACCCGCAATGCCAGGAGTGGTCATTGTAGTAGCGGGCAATATCGGGCTCGGACTCGATATCGGGCAGGAACTGCGGAATACACAGGGAACCCGGCCCCGCGGACATCTCCCGGATAAGCCGGATCTGCTCCGCTGTCACTGCAGAATCGACCTCATTGAAGCACGACTTCAGGTAGCCGCGATGGTTTTTCGGCGCATAGCCGAAGCGCTCCTCAAACACCTTTTCATGCAGCGCCGCGCGCTCCTCGGGAATAAACCAGCCGAAATAATAGGGATGCAGTTGTGCGGTGGTGAGCATGAGCCGATGAATATCCGCGAGGTGCATGTAATTATGATTTGAAATGACGGATATTGGAACGATAAGCGGGAAGCGCAGACCAAGCCGTTTCTTCATTTCGTCGGTTTTCTGTATGACCGCCAGGGTCTTTTCGAAGTTGTCGGACTTGCCCCCGCGCGCCGGCGACCGCATGAGGTTCTGGGAGGCGCTGTCCCAACCGTCAATGCTCAGGAAGAGGACCGAAAGAGAGCCGAGCCGGATAAGGTCTTCAAGAATCCGGTCGAGGTCCTGCGCGTTCGAAACGATCGATCCCTTTAATTTGTGCGCGGCAAGCTCCTCGAAGAGCGGGAGCAAGGGGCGCCACATCGTCGGTTCACCGCCCCATACATAATAAAAAGGCTTATCGCGCGCCGTAGCCGCGACGATTTTTTTCACGACTTCAAAATCGAGCTGCTCGAACCGGCCGCCGCTTTCAAGCTTGCGCCGCAGGTGACCATTCTCGCCCCATTGGCCGCATGAGGAGCAGCGAAGGTTACATACCTCATTGACACGAAGAGAGATCTGACCGACCTTGAGGTCCGCTACGGGGTCATGCGGCTTGAGATACTTGCGAAACTGCTGGCCCACCATGTGCCAGGAGCCGCTGTCCGAAACGAGTTGGGGGATTACATGCCGCCGGACAAACGGCCAGGGTAACAATGCTTTTCCACGGAATTTTGCCATATTTAATGAAAATACCTTACCGGCGCCTAATCGCTGCCCATTGCCTGCAAATCGCCGTGTTTCCTCTCCCAGGAATCCATGAGTCCCATGAGCTCCAGTTCCTTCGATTCGATAGTCCTGGAGAGCTGGTGGAGCTTCGCATGATTTGAAGCGAAGGCGGTATTGTTGAGATCCGCTTTGAGTCCGGCAATCTCACCCTCGCATGCCTCGATATCCTTTTCGCACTTCTCAACCGCCCGCTGGAGCTTTTTCCGGTCGTCGCGTTTCCGGATCCTCGCCTCTTTCTCAGCTTGTTCGGTCCGCTCCGGGGAGTCGGCAGCCGGGGCCGGTCCGCCGGTTGACCACATCCCGGATTCGATGTACGAACGATAGTCGGAAAGATTGCCGGGAAAATCGCGGATGAGCCCCGGTCGCATTTCGATGATCCTGTCGGCGATGCGGGATACGAAATAATCGTCATGCGAAACCATGACAATGGTTCCGGGAAAATTTTCCAGGGCATGCGCGAGCGTTTCTATGGAGTTGAGGTCGAGATGGTTGGTCGGCTCATCGAGGAGAAGCGTATTGCCGGGACTCGCCATCATGGTGGCGAGTACGAGCCGCGATTTTTCGCCGCCGGAGAGCACCCGCACCTTTTTGTCAACATCGTCCCCGGAAAAGAGGAATGCGCCGAGTACATTGCGAATGAAGGACTTTTCGGTGCGGGCCGCAGTTGCGGCAACCGTTTCGTAGAGCGTCCGATCCAGATCGAGCTGTTCGAGCTGGTGCTGGCCGAAATACCGGATTATGACGTTGTACCCGGCCTCGAAGGTGCCCGTCGATGCCGGAAGCAGGCCGGCCATGAGCTTGAGGAGCGTGGACTTGCCCGAACCGTTCGGCCCGACGATAGCTATGCGGTCGCCGCGCCTGACCTCAATAGTGAGGCCGCGGAATACCTCGGCCTCGCCGTACCGCATGGCAACATCCCGCAGCTTGAGCGGCACGCCGCCGGATTGGATCGTTTCGGGAAAGGTAAACTCAATAGTATCGGTTCCCCGTTCAACCTCCGGCATGAGCTCCTTGAGCTTCTCGATCTGCTTCATGCGCGAGGCCGCCGCGGTGGCTTTGGTGTTCTTGGCCTTGAACCGCTCGACAAAGCGCTCCTTCTGGTCGATCTGGTCCTGGAGCCGGCGGGCATGGTTCGCCTGGGTTTCGAGGAGCTGGGCGCGCATGGCGATGTAGGCATCATAGTTGCCCCGGTAAATGATCATCGACCGGTTGCGGATCTCGGCGGTAAAACCGGTCATGCGGTTCAGGAAATCGCGGTCATGGCTCACGATGAGCATGCCGCCCTTGTATCGCATGAGGAATTTTTCGAGCCAGACCAGCGAATCCATATCGAGGTGGTTTGTCGGCTCGTCGAGAAGCAGGAAATCGGGCGACTGAAGCAGCAGCTTCCCGAGGACCACGCGCATCCGGTACCCGCCGGAGAGGGAGGTCAGCGGTCCTCGCCACTTGTCCTGCGGAACCCCGAGACCGGACAGTATCGCCTCGGCACGGGATTCGAGCGAGTAGACGTCGTGGAACTCGACCGCATGGTGCAGGTCGGCGAGCTGACGCATCGAATCTTCGTTTTCAGCCAGTTTGCCGAGCTCATCGAACTTCTTTTCATAATCCATCAGGTGTGCAAAGGGCTGCAGCACGATCGCCATCGGCGTCAGCTCGTCGAAGAGCTCCACCTCCTGGGGAAGGTAGCCAATGGTAAACCCGGTCGGCTTGCCGATGGACCCGTGGTCGGGTGCGTCTTCGCCTGCAAGCATGCGCAGCAGCGTGGTCTTCCCGGAGCCGTTAACCCCGATGAGACCGGTCCGCCCCTTGTCGTGAATCGCCAGGGAGACGTCTTCGAAGAGCGGATTCCCGCCGAAATATTTGGAAATGGCATCAAGGGTGATCATGGATTTTTTATCGAGGCAGACTAAATATACTTTTCCGGGGGAATATTTGAAGGAATGTCGAAGTAATGAGTGCTAACGTTGGTGGTGGGTTAGTAGATAGGAAAAGCGTCAGCCTTCCTGGCGGGGGAACCGCCTGAGCGGTTCCCCCACCTGAGCAGTAACCTTTTCCCTATAAAATCACCAACTGCGCCTGTAACGCTCCTGCTTCTTTAATTGCCTGGAGTATCGCAATTACGTCCTGCGGAGCCACACCAAGTGAGTTCAGTGCCTGGGCAAGATCCGATACCGTCGTCGTAGCACCAAGCACCAGCATTTCCGGGGCCTTCTTCTCGGTTACCATGTCCGGGGTACCGGTTTGCTTCTGTTCGCCCATGACGAAGGGATGAGGCTCTACCTCCTGAGGCGCCGAGGTGATCTCGACCTTGATCCCTCCATGGCTGACCGCCACCTGGGAGATCCGCACCGCGCCGCCGGCAACGATGGTTCCGGTCCTCTCATTCACGACAACCTTGGCCTGCGAGGAGACTTCGAAGGTGAGATTTTCAACCCTGGCAATGAATCCCACCATTCCGGCGCCTGCCAGGGCAGGACTCTGCGCAATCGCAGGGTAATTGATCGATACGGTTGCAGCATCGAGCGCCTGGGCGATCGGCGTTGCCCCGGCGACCAGTGGCGGAAAAGCCTTGTTAATCGATTTTGCCATGGAAACCGCGGATGAGAAATCCGGGTTACAGAGCGAGAGCGAGAGATCGTTCCCGTTGAGCAGGTTGAAGGCGTATTCACGCTGCACAATGGCCCCATCCGGGATACGCCCGGTCAATGAGTGGCGGTTCCCGGTACGAAACTGCCTGGTCTCGCGGATATTATTTCCGTCGAGCGAAAGCGGTCCTTGCGCCGAAGCGTAGATCGCGCCGTCGGGTCCCTGAAGCGGGGTCAGAATCAGAGCTCCGCCGTCGAGGCTGGTTGCATCACCCATGGATGAAACGATCACATCGAATTTCGTCCCTTTCCGCTTGTAGGGCGCCAGGGTGCCGATGACCATTACCGCGGCCACATTGCGCATGTAGAGCGTCTGGTTGGGAATGGTGACGCCGACATTCTTCAACATATTGATGACGGTCTGCTGGGTGAAAACGGTCTGGTTCTCGTCGCCGGTGTTGTCGAGGCCCATCACCAGACCATAGCCGAAGAGCTGCACGTCCTCCATACCGCTTATATTTGCGACGTCCTTTATCCGGACCCCTTCCTGGGCGTGGACGGATATGCAGGTTAGGAGGAAAATTAAAAAGAGGGAGGGATGAAGGATCTTTTTCATGTGATTATTCTTTTCTTTTTGAATAGATTGAAAACACATAAACGGCAAATAAGGTAGATTCGAAACGTTTTATTTCATGTTTTATCTACCTAATGTGAGCGTTGCGGGANNGGAAGGGGTGTGCCTAAAGACGCGTGCTTTTCGCGGCTTTAGGCCAGGGGGAACCGCCTGAGCGGTTCCCCCACCAAGGGCATTTGACCTAAGCTCGGTTCCCCCACCAAAGGCCTATACAACCCACCCACTTAGAATAACCAGTTAAAAGCCCTCGCCAAAAATCCCGGCCGCTGCCCCGTAGTAGCAACCCCCTTACCCGTATAGGTTATCTGCGCATCCGCGATGTTGCTGGAAGGAACGATGTTGTTCTGCAGAATATCCTGCGGACGCACGATGCCGTTTACCTTGATAGTCTCTTTCTCCTCGTTGATCTCCACGACCTTGCTCCCCTCGATCTGCAGGTTGCCGTTGTCCAGCACCTTCACCACCCGCGCGGAAATGGTTGCCGTCAATGTTCCCTGGCGCGAGGTGCTTCCCTCGCCGGAGTAGTCGACCTTGTTCGAGGAGCTGGCCCCGAAATTCGGCAGGATCTTCAGCAATCCGCTCCCGCCGCTCATCCCGATATTGTAGCTGTTCGACTTGTCGGTATTGGTCTGGCTCTGGTCCTGCGCGGTTGCGGATTCGTTGATCTCAATGGTGAGGATGTCATCGACCCGCAGCGCCCGCTGGTCGGAATAAATATTTGGAACGCTCGCTGAATAACAAACGTAACACACTGCTATTAATGCAATTAATGCTGAACACATAATCTTATGCATTATGTATCTCCTCAGAGTAAAATGCCGTATCCGGGCCCTTTGACGGTCACCCGGACCAGCCGGTGCGTCATGGAGTTCTCAACCCATATCATCTGGCCTTCGCTGCCGTTTTCGCGGGCCACCGCCATGACCGAAACCCTGGCGTCCCCCCGGACCACCTCGATGCTTATCGGATCACCCTTCTGTACGATGGGGATAGCCTCCGCCGCCCGATCGCTGACAACGGAGCCTGAGGCAATGTCCTGAACGGCCCGCTTTCCCAGTGCCTCGGATAGTGAAAAGAAAGGAGTGCCGGGAAAGTCGGTGAGATCCTGGGTACGGAGTTCCAGATCGCCGGAGCCAATCACTTTTTGGCGCGAGATGGTCTTTGCCGCCACCACAACCGGTGCGTTCACCGAGATTTTGCACTCCAGCGGGATTCTCTGTACACGGCCGAACTGTTTGACCGTGAGCTGCAACGGTTTGAGGCCCCTTGGCAAAGAAGTGCGCAATCCCTCAACTGCGGTTTCCATGGGCCCGTCATAGGTATAAAAGCTCTTTGATCCGTTTTGAATGGCAACGCTGACCTGCCCGGTCTTCCACCCGGAATTCCTGTTTAAATAGTCGGCTACCGCGCTATCAAAATCCCCGGCCTTCCTGAGAATGCCGTGCGTCGCTACCTTCACTTTAATATTGCTATTGCCATTAAAATCAATGCCTTTAAACAAAGGTTTCAACCTGAACATTAAGAAGTCGGCCGCCTGGACCCTGCGTGAAAACCCTGCAGGCGCGGATTCGCCCACGATGGTCTGCACCAGCGTTTCTCTCAGGTCGGCGCTCTCTCCGGCAATATCGGCGATGTCGCCAAGGCGGATGACCGTGTCCCGCACGGTAACCGAATCGTGGAACCGAAGCGATACGGTCTGTCGCCCGAACGCAGGCAAAATCGCTATTCCCAGAAAGGTTATCAATCGAATAATGCGAAGCATATTTTATGCGCTCTTCATGTTGTTCGCTGTCTGCAGCATCTGATCGGCCGATGAAATTGCCTTGGAAATGAGCTCATAAGCTCGCTGGGCGGTAATCATGTTCACCATCTCCTGCACAACCTGAACGTTGGAACCTTCCACGTAATTCTCCTCGACCGTTCCGGCGCCATTCTGCCCCGGCTTTTCGACAATGGGCGTTCCCGAAGCATCGGTTTCGGCAAACAGGTTCCCGCCAAGGGACTTCAGCCCGCCTGGATTCACGAATCGGGCCAGCTGGAGATTACCGATTTGCGTTGAGGTGGACTGGCCGGAAAGCGTTACCGATACCGTGCCATTAGTCGCTATGGCCAGGTTTTGCGCGCCCTGGGGAACCGTGATCTGCGGTGACAGCATATACCCGGAGGCATTGGTAATGGTCCCGGTGCTCGAAAGCTGGAAAGAGCCATCACGGGTATAGCCTATGGTGCCGTCAGGCATCGTTACCTGGAACATTCCGTCGCCCTGGATTGCGCAGTCGAGTGAATTATCGGTCTGGGTCAGAGGACCCTCGGAAAAGTTCCGTGATGTAGACGAAGCCTTGACCCCAAGGCCGGTTTCAATGCCTGCCGGCGGAAGAGCCCCGTCCTCATTGAGGGTCCCCGGCTCGCGGAGAGCCTGATAGATCAGGTCCTGGAACTGTGCCGTCTGGTCCTTGAACCCGGTCGTGTTCACGTTGGAAAGGTTGTTTGAAATGGTATCCATGGTGAGCTGCTGGGCGTTCATCCCGGTCGCGGCGGTCATCAGGGATTGGATCATAGGGATTTGTCCTTACTATAAGGGTGATTATTGATTTAATAAATTTCTATTGTTGCTGCTCAGGTGGGGAAACCTCGCTTCGCGGGTTTCCCCTGGTCGGAGCCGCGCAAAGCCGCGTCTCCGACTCACCCACTCCCGCAACGCTCACATTAGGTAGAAAACACACTGGAAAAGCGGAAA
>PLTF01000055.1 GCA_003164335.1 Fibrobacterota bacterium | reverse complement strand
ATTTGTATTCCGGCTCGGCTATCCAAAAGAACTTTCAAGCCAATTCCCTCCTCAATCCTTTAATGATAAAATAGTCCTATGATCCGCACCATTTCCCTGGCACTTCTTTTCTCCATTTCCATTACCCTGGCTGCCTATCCCCCGCCGTGCGACTTCAACGGTGCGGCCTGGGGCAGTGCACCCGACGCGGTACGTTCCGCAACCGCTGCCGCAGGGTGGGCCCAGGACAACGCCGGCGCCGGTGTATTCCCGAAGGAGCTCTCCGTCACGGTTTATCGGTCGGTCGCCACCATTGCGGGATACAAGGCAACGGTGCACTACTATTTCTGGGCAGGCAGGTTTTTCCAGGCAACCGTCAAATTCAACTTCGACGATCTTGCCAATTTCGACTTGAATTACAATGTTTACAATAGTGTATCGGACTACTACCGGAACATCCGCAATCGCACATTGACCTTTGTCAGCGACTGCTATGGTCTTTTCACCGCGAAGTTCGGCCCGAAAGGACCCTGTTTCAGCTCCCTTGATCCAAAAAACTGCTTCAGATCCCTCGACGCCCTGTTCGGGGGCGAATCATGGAATTTGCGCTGCCGTCCCCATGATTTTTACCGGCGGATCAAGACACAATCCTATGCCCGATGGGATTTCCCGCAAACCTCGGTCATCTTCTCGATTCTCATTAACGCACCTGAAAAACAATTCGATTACACGCTCTCCTATGCATCGGTTGCGCTGGCCGGTCAGGTCAACAACGCGAAGGATTCCTTGCGTATGAAGGGGTTGTGAGGACCATAATATTGAGCCGCATTCCAAAAGCAGAAGAAAAATAAAATNNCACGAGGCCTCTGCGAAAAAAACATGAAAAACGGAGAAGCGTTTATGCGTAGAAGCGTATAAGCGGGAATGATTCTAAATCTTTTGACTAAACGCATATATGCTTGTACGGTTTTGTTTTGCCGTANNGGGGTGTGCCTAAAGACGCGTGCTTTTCGCGGCTTTAGGCCAGGGGGAACCGCCTTAGCGGTTCCCCCCTCAAAGGCATTTGATTAATTTCTTTTTCTTATAAGCACTTCGCCGCCATTACTATCTTTTTTGCCAATTGTTCCGCCGATTCATCCCAATGTTTCCGCGCAAGGCCGAATTGAAATTCGACCGTTGCCGTCAGCGTTCCGTAGAAAACCGGCGTTTCGCTCCGGCAATCCCAGATAAGCACTCGCGCGTCGGCCTGCAGGTTGGCAAGTTTCCTTGATTTCTCATCCCAGTAATATTGAATGGAGAAGGGATTCCGCTTGAACTCTATCCTTTCGACAAGCACTGCAAGGCTGCCGTCGAGGCTAAGCGCCTGCAGCCGGGACTGCTCCGGAATCGTATAATTGACCGGCAGGCTGTCGGAGCCGGTTTTTAGCGTGATTACCCTGGTGCCGAGGCTGTCCAGAGAGAGGTCCGGCCGCACTTCGTCGAGCGCCACCACCGAGTCGCTCGAAACCAACGACTTGAAACTCCTGGCAAACTCCGGGAAATAAAATTTTCGTATCCTTGATTCCGGGGATGCATTGAGTCCTCCGAAGTCGCCGGTAACATCGGTTGGGTTGTTGATGAGGATTCCGCCATCGCCCGGCATGGCAACGACATATTTCCTGTTTGAAAAATTTTTCGCCGCGTAACTCGGGTTAAGAGTGTAGGTGCGATGGGCGGCAGGAACCGTACACGAGAGCGGTAAGCCGGCAAAGAGTGCAAGGGCGAAAAACCGGCAATTGCGATGGTTCATAGAATCCGGTAATCCTTTCAGCAGAAAGAGATGTGCAAATCGCCTATAGGAACCTCTAAAAATTCCGCTCATGGTTTGCTTCGGCAGGCTCAGCACAGGCAGCTCACCACGAACGGTCTATTTCCTGGAATATGACCGATATCCGTTCGTCCTGCGCTTGTCGAAGGACGATGCTATGGATTTTTAGTGGTCCCCTTATAATCGAATGATTAATCTTCCGGCAGGCTTAAAAAATAACGGACGCGCAGCCGGCATTAGTATTCAATTCCCTTCCGAGCCGTTACTCCATGCAGGTAATAATGCTTTATCTCCCTGAATTCGGTGACGAGGTCCGCTGCCTCGATGAACTCCCCGGGAGCATTCCGGCCGGTTAGAACTATTTCAACGGCCGGAGGCCTCCCCTTCAAGGCTTCTACCACCTCGCCGGTCGGGATCAGGTTGCTGTGGCATGCGCCGCACACCTCATCGAGTACGACCAGGTCATAACGGCCGGACGCGATGATCTTCTTGACCGTCGCAAGTCCCTGCCCGGCGCGCATGCGGTCGATGGCCGACGGCACACGTTTAATGAAGGCGCGCGTTCCGAACTGCCGGACCGTGATGTTTTTTGAAAACTTCCGGAGGGCCTTTATTTCACTGGTCTCCGTTCCCTTGCCGAACTGCAGGATGAAAACGCTGAGTCCCGCACCTGCAGCCCTGAGGGCCAGGCCGAGTGCGGCGGTCGTTTTCCCCTTGCCGCTGCCGGTGTAACAGTGAACGAAGCCCTTATCCAGATGATGCACTGGTTATGCCTTTCATGAACATATTAAAATATATCTCCCGACCGAATATCCGGATTATTGCCTCGTTTTACGCTTTAATACCTTCGGCTGATGCTATTTTTAGGGATTCCCTTTTTTCGTTCAGCAGATAGAGAAACCCATAAAAATGACCGTTAACCTTAACAACCCGCTGATCGTCCAGAGCAACAGCTCCATCCTTCTCGAAGTAAACAATCCGCTCTTCACCGAAGCCCGGAATGCGGTCAGCGGTTTTGCGCACCTCGATAAAAGCCCGGAATATATCCATACCTATTCGATAACGCCGCTCTCGCTCTGGAATGCCGCGGCCCTGGGCATGACCGATCGTGAAGTGATCGCGCAGCTCGATCGCTTTTCCAAGTATCCGCTGCCGTCGAATGTTTCCGACGATATCGTCGAACTCATGGGAAGGTTCGGGAAAATCGTCCTGGAGGAAGACCAGGGGCAGCTTGTCCTCCGGTCCGATGACGGCGTCCTCCTTTCCCATCTCAGCCGCCATCCTCGCCTTGCAGGACTTCTGGGCGCAAAGATCGACGAACACCGGTTCAGCCTCCCTTCTGCGCACCGCGGCCTCATCAAGCAGGCGCTCATCGGAATCGGCTTCCCGGCTTTCGACCGGGCCGGGTATGTGGATGGAGCCCCTTTCGCCATCGGCCTTCGCCGTGAGCTGGGTACCGGGGCCTTGTTCGCCGTACGGGAGTACCAGCAGCAGGCGGCCGAAGCGTTCATCGGCAATGCGCAGTCGCCGGGCGGCAGCGGGGTCATCGTCCTGCCCTGCGGCGCCGGCAAAACAGTGGTGGGCATTTACGCCATGAGCCTCCTCAAACGGCGGACGCTCGTGCTGGTCACCAATGTGACTGCCGCCCGCCAGTGGCGCCGCGAGATCCTTGATAAATCGGATATTTCGCCGGGCGACATCGGCGAATACAGCGGCGAAGAGAAGGTGATACGTCCGATCACGATTGCGACCTACCAGATCCTCACCTACCGGAAGAAGAAAACCGATCCTTTCGTCCACTACGGCATATTCAATGCCGAAAACTGGGGTCTTATCATCTACGACGAGGTTCACCTTCTCCCCGCACCGGTATTCAAGTTTACCGCCGACCTGCAGGCCCGGCGAAGGCTCGGCCTCACCGCCACGCTCATCCGCGAGGATGGCCATGAAAAGGATGTCTTCACGCTCATTGGCCCGAAGAAATTCGACGTGCCCTGGAAAGATCTCGAACGGCAGGGCTGGATTGCCACCGCAAAGTGCGTCGAGATCCGCGTGGATCTTCCTCCCCGCGAAAAGCTTGAATACCTTTCGCTGACCGCCAAGAAGCAGATCCGCCTCGCCTACGAGAATCCGAGCAAACTGCCCATCGTGCACGAGCTCCTGGAACGCCACAAGAACGACCAGGTACTCATTATCGGCCAGTACCTTTCGCAGGTCAACCTTTTCGCCCGCGAAACCGGCGCGCCGATCATCACCGGCGTTACCCCGGCCAACCGGCGCGACGAACTCTACGACGCCTTCCGCACGGGCGAAATCAAGACTCTGGTGCTCTCTAAAGTCGGCAACTTTGCCATCGACCTGCCCGATGCGAATGTGGCGATACAAATCTCGGGCTCCTTCGGTTCGCGCCAGGAGGAAGCCCAGCGCCTCGGCCGCATCCTGCGGCCGAAGAAGGCGGGCGAACAGGCGATATTTTACTCGATTGTGACAAGGGAATCGAAGGAACTGGATTTTGCGATGAACCGGCAACTGTTCCTGACCGAGCAGGGGTATACGTATGAGATTCAGTACCGCGAGATGGGAAGGAGATGTCCCAGAATTAGTTG
>PLTF01000070.1 GCA_003164335.1 Fibrobacterota bacterium | reverse complement strand
TCGAGAAAAGTCTACCACCTCAGTTGAATATTTTAACAAAAGCCATAAAGAAGTTAATAACGACTTAATGGTTGTCTTTAGTGCGAAAGCACTAATCAGAATGGGTGAATTAGAGAAAGTAAGGAAACTGCTCGAATGCGTAAATTTCGATTCCCTTGATGAAAATGGAAGATTCGATTTTGGCATTGCTTGGTCAGACTTTGCTATTCAAACAAGCGAACATAGTGATATTGAAAAGGCGCTTGCGCTATTGGAATTGCATAAGCCCAAGACACCATATTTTAAAAAAGTTAAAGAAGATCTTATCGCAGAATTAAAAAGGTCGAAAGATACAAATATCTGATTTTTCATTTTCCGGATTCAACTGCCGGCTGGTTCGCTCATTATATATGGGGTTAAGCAAAAATATAGGCCCTCTTGCATGGAATCGCAAAAGAGCCTATTAGGTATGGCGGAGGATGAGGGACTCGAACCCCCAAGCCCTTGCGGGCAACGGTTTTCAAGACCGTCGGATTACCATTATCCTAATCCTCCGCAAAGGCCGTAAAATACTTTGAACGGAAGCCGGGGGGCAATTTGGCCTTATGCGCACCTAATCCCTGGCGAATGAAAGTACCCTCACCGATGCAGCCCCGGCATGGAGCAGCGCCTTTGCCGCCTCGCCGGTTGTCGAGCCGGTCGTCATCACATCGTCGATCAGAAGCAGCGATGCTCCCCTGATTCTTTCCGATGCGCCCGAGGGCACGGCAAAGGCCCCTTTCATGTTTTTCCGGCGGGCAGGCCGGTTCAGGGTAGTCTGCGTTGCGGTCTTGCGGACCCGCGTCAGGACCCCCTCGAAAAGCGGCAGCCGGCGTTCCTCGGCCAGCCCGCGGGCCAGGTAATCGGCCTGGTTGTACCCGCGCTTCCGGCGGCGGGAGACGTGAAGCGGCACGGCGACGACACCGTCGATGCCTTCAAAAAATTCCTGCTGCGCAAGGGGAGCGAACCGCAAGGCAAGATCGAAGGCCAGGTGCTTCTTCCCGGCGTACTTAACATGGTGAAGCACCGACCGGACCGGGTCCTCGAAATCGAACAGCGAATAGGCGCGGTCAAACGGGAAATCGATGCCTGGGCGGCACTCGCAGGGACCAAGCGCCTTGTTTGCGGCGCAGCGCGGGCAGGGATCGCGATAGCGGTTATTTTCGATGAGGGCGGCTTCGCAACCGCTGCAGAGCCACTTTTCTCCCCAAGGCCGGGGCTTATCGCACACGATGCACAGAGGGGGAAAAAGGTAGTCGATGATCCTTTGCAGGAAATCCGGGAACTTGTGCATGCCATCCCTCACTCACTCTTTTCGATAGTTTCTTCTTCCGCCTTCATCCTTCCGCCTTCATCCTTATTTGCTCTCTCCGCCCGGGGATGCGCCTGCCGGTAGGCTTTCAGAAGATGTTCCCGCGAGATATGGGTGTAGATCTGGGTCGTGGCGAGCGAGGAGTGGCCGAGGAGTTCCTGGACCGCCCGGATGTCCGCGCCCGCGTCGATGAGATGGGTCGCAAAGGAGTGGCGGAGCACGTGCGGGCTGCGCTTCCGCTGCTGGCTGACAAGGAATAACTCCCGCGCAACGATGCGCTCGACCTGCCGGGCCGACACGCTCTTTCCCTTTGCATTGGCAAAAAGCGGCATGTCCGGGGCATGGGCCGTTTTACGGAGCAGGAGATAGCGTTCCATGGCCTCGACCGCGGTGCCGGTCAGCGGGACAATACGCTCTTTTCGCCCCTTCCCGATAACGCGAACCGTGCCGCCGCTCACCGCGCCGACGGTCAGCGAGCAGAGCTCGGAGAGCCGGATGCCGCTGCCGTAGAAGAACTCGATTATCGCATGGTCGCGGCACTCCTTTTCGGGGTTTTTTCTCCCGCTTGGCGCGACCAGGTTTTCGGCCTGCTTTTCGGTAAGGAATACGGGAAGTTTTTTGTCAAGCCTTGGCGCTGCGATGAGCTTTGCCGGATTGTTCGGCAGCAGGCCCTGGCGCGCGCAGAAGCGGGAGAAGGATTTAAGCGCCGCAATTTTGCGCGCGATGGAGCGGGGCTTGAGCTTTTTGACGGAAAGGGAAAAGGTGAATCCCCGCAGGATCTTCTTTTCGAGCGTAGTTTCAAGGAGCGGCTCGATATTCTTTGAGGCCGCAAAGGCCGCAAACTCGGTAAGGTCCCGCCGGTAGGCCGCAACCGTGTTCGGCGAAAACCCTTTTTCCTTCTCGATGCAGTCGTAGAAACTGGAATATGCCGCGTCGAGCGAGGATTGGTGGTTCCGGGTAGCCGTCTGGTCCGGTGTCATAGGCTGAAAAGTATATTTCTCTCCGCTTAAGCGCCAGTTCCATCACTCCGGAAGGGTGGCATCGATGAAGGGAATAATTCTCGCGGGCGGTTCGGGAAGCAGGCTTTTTCCGCTCACCCGCGGGGTCTCCAAGCAGCTCATTCCGGTCTACGACAAGCCGATGATTTACTATCCCCTGTCTATCCTCATGCTTGCCGGAATCAGGGAGATCCTCGTCATCACCACCCCGGAAGATGCCCCGAATTTCAAACGGCTCCTCGGAGACGGCGGCCAGTGGGGAATCCGGCTCGTTTACGCGGAACAGGAGAAGCCCGGAGGCCTCGCCCAGGCGTTCATCATTGGTAAAGAGTTCATTGCCGGCGACCGGGTGGCGCTCGTTCTCGGCGACAACATCTTCTGGGGCCACGGATTCACGGCGCGGTTACGGTGCGCCATCGACCGTCCGCACGGCGCAACCGTGTTCGCCTATCGTGTCACCGACCCGGAGCGCTACGGCGTGGTCGAATTCTCCGGAGACGGAACCGCGCTGAGCATCGAGGAGAAACCGTCCGCGCCGCGTTCCAACTTTGCGGTGACCGGCCTGTACTTTTACGACGATACCGTGTGCGACCTCGCCGCCGGCCTCAAACCTTCGCCCCGCGGCGAGCTGGAGATCACCGACCTCAACCGCCTGTACCTCGAACGTGGCGAGCTTCGCGTGGTTACGCTTGGCCGCGGCGTCGCCTGGCTCGACACCGGGACCCACGAATCCATGCTCCAGGCTGCCCAGTTTGTCGCCACCATCCAGGCACGGCAGGGATTCAAGGTCGCCTGCCCCGAGGAGATCGCATTCCGGCTGGGCTACATCGGACGCGACGATATCCGGGCCCTTGCCAAGTCTACGGAAAAGAACGACTACGGCGCCTACCTCCGTGAGATCGCCGATGACCCGGATCCCCAGGAGCACAGCCTGTGAACTTCATTCCCTCCGACCTGCAAGGCGTCCTCCTTATCGAACCCGACGTCCACCGCGACCCGCGCGGGTTCTTCGTCGAAAGCTATTCCGTCGCATCTTTTGCAATGGGCGGCATCGGCACAACTTTTGTCCAGGACAACCATTCGCTCTCCGTTGCAAAAGGAGTGCTTCGCGGCATGCACTTCCAGCTTCCTCCCCATGCGCAAAGCAAGCTGCTCCGCGCAACCCGGGGCGCCATCTACGACGTCGTCGTCGACCTGCGCACCGCGTCCCCCACCTTCGGGCAGTGGCGCGGATTCGAGCTTTCGGCCGACAACTTCCGCATGCTCTTCGTTCCGGCCGGTTTTGCCCACGGGTTCTGTACACTCGCAGAGAATACCGAAGTGCAGTATAAGGTCGACCGCCTCTATGCCCCTGCCTGCGATGCCGGCATACGGTGGAACGACCCGGATATCGCCATCGACTGGCCGGTCGTTGATCCGGTGCTTTCGGCAAGGGACTCTGCCTGGCCGCTCCTCAGGGAGTTCTGCTCCCCGTTCTGATAGGTCCGGCCCGAAGGCAGACCGGACGACCGACTTTTGGTGTATTTTTCTCCACCTCATGACCGGCTCCCCCATATCGACGGCGCGCGCACTCCGCTACCTGGTTGCCCACCTGAAACGGCATGCACTCTCACTCGGCGCCGGATTCGTGGTGCTCGTGGGGGTGGACCTGCAGCAGCTCCTCATCCCGCACCTCATCCAGCGCGCCCTCGACCGCCTGAGCAATGCCGTCTATGACGGCGGATTCATCCTGAAGAGCAGCCTGCTCATTCTCCTCATGGCAACCGGTATGGCGGCCCTGCGGTTCCTCTGGCGGTTCCTGATTGTGAAACCTTCGCGGCGGATAGAAGAGCGGATGCGCAACGACCTCTTCAGCCACATCGAGCGGCTTTCCGCCCCTTTTTACAACCGTACGAAGACCGGCGACCTCATGGCCCTCTTTGTCAATGACCTCGGCGCCATCCGCATGGCCACCAGCATGGCGCTCATCGGCCTCTTCGATGCGGTGTTCATGAGCATCATGTCGCTCGCCTTCATGATTGCCATAAGCCCGCGGCTCACGCTGCTAACCGCCCTTCCGCTGCCGCTGATCGTCATCCTGCTCATTCGCGCCGGCAGGATCATCGAAACACGCTATACGCTCGTGCAGGAGTCGTTTTCGAACATCTCGACCCACACGCAGGAGTCCTTTTCCGGCGTCCGGGTCATCAAGGGATTCGCTCGTGAAAAGAGCGAGGAGGTCCGGTTCCGCATCGCCTGCGACCGGTACGTGGACCATAACATGGCGCTTACCCACATCTGGGGCCTCATCTTCCCCACCATCACCTTTCTTGCCTCGCTCTCGTTTTCGCTCCTGCTGCTCTTCGGCGGCAGGCTGGTACTCGCCGAGAAATTGAGCATCGGGCAATTCGTCTCCTTTACCTTCTATATCAACCTGCTGGTATGGCCCATGATCGCCACCGGCTGGGTCTTCAACCTGGTTCAGCGCGGGATCGCCTCGACGAAGAGGATCCTCGAGATTCTCGATACGCAGCCCGAGGTAACGGTGCAGAGCCGGGACACTACGGAACCGGTAGCGGCAGGCCATATCGAGTTCCGTTCCCTTACCTTCCGGTATACGGAAAAGAATGATCCGGCGCTGCGCGACATCACGCTTGACATCCCCGAAGGGTCGTCGCTTGGAATCATCGGGAAACCCGGCTCGGGAAAGACCACGCTTGCTTCCCTGCTTTTCCACCTCTACCCGCTCGATCGCGGGTGCCTTTTTCTCGACGGCCGCGACATCAACGATTTGCCGCTCGACACGCTCCGTCAAGCGATCGCCTACGTGCCGCAGGATTCGTTTCTCTTTTCCGATACCATCGCCGCCAATATCGCCTTCGGCCTCGACGACGACAAGCGGGTTCCTGCGTCGGTCGAAGAGGCGGCGCGGCTCGCCGTCGTCGACCGGGACATCGCGAAATTTACCGAAGGCTATGAAACCCGGATCGGCGAACGCGGGGTCATGCTCTCGGGCGGGCAGAAGCAGCGGCTTGCGCTTGCACGGGCGCTTCTGGCCGCTTCGGCCCGCATCCTCATCCTCGACGATGCGCTGTCGGCGGTCGATACCGCTACCGAGGCTGAGATCCTCGCGAACATCCGCCCCATCATACGGCGCAGGACCACGCTCATGATCGCGCACCGCATCTCGACCGTCCGTCAATGCGACGCCATCATCGTGCTCGACAACGGTCGCATCGTGGAGCACGGGACCCACGACGAACTCGCTGCTGCGGGAGGTTTCTACGCGACGCTTTACGAGCTCCAGCGTATGAAGGGAGCGGCATGACGACTCCCCATTTTGAGGAAGACGCCCCTTCGGTAAACCTCCTGAACATCGAGGTCGCCCGGCTTCTCTTCTCCTACCTGCTCCGGTACCGCCGGCATCTCTTTAACGCCGTGGTGCTCGTCGCCTTCATCACGGCCGCCCGGCTCATCGTGCCCTGGCTCTCCGGCGTCATGGTCGACCGCTATCTCGTAAAGAAAGGTTTTACCATTTCGACCACCGCGGCTGCGCGCATCGAAACGAAGAACGTACCGTTTATCGCGCTCCTGAAGAAAGCTACGGTTCTCGACGACACCACGGTATTCCTGTTCCGCAGCGAATTCGGCCGTTTTTCGTCGCAGGAGATTTCCCGCCTCAAGACGGAGGGAGTGCTGTCCTGGAGCGAATACCTGCTCATCGAGCCCGGCCCGGCATCGCCCGCGGTTGCGGCCAAGCTTTCGGACGGGGTCCGCAAAGGCCTCATCAGGCGGTTCGGCGGCGGCATCTGCCTCTTTTCCGACCATGCCTCGGCGCTATTTACAACCCGCGAAATGATCCTCCTGCGTACCGGGGACTGGAGGCGCGTGATCGGCCTGAGCCTCGTGGTCATCGGACTCTTCCTCATTCAGTTTGTCGCCTCGTACCGGCAGATCATCGAGCTCATGAAGCTTTCGCAATACGCCATGCGCGACCTGCGCGCCGAGCTCTACCGCCACATCCTTTCGCTCGAGCTCTCCTATTTCGACCGTAACCCGGTAGGACGGCTGGTGAACCGGGTGTCAAACGACATTGAAACCCTCAACGAGATGTTCAGCACCGTGGCGGTCGCGCTCTTCCAGGACCTGCTCATCATGTTGGGCATCGTGGTGGTGATGTTTTTCACCAATGTTAAGCTCGCATTCGCGGTCGCCGCCTCGTTCCCCTTCCTCGCCGTCATCACGATCGTGTTCCGGGCGCAGTCGCGCTCCGCCTACCGGCTTATCCGCACCAGGGTCGCGCACCTCAACGCCTTTCTCAACGAGAATATAACCGGCATGCGGATAATCCAGATATTCCTGCGCGAAAAGAGCCAGTTTTCGAAATTTGCGACGATAAGCCGCGGCGTCTACGATGCGAATCTCAAGCAGCTCACGGTTTTCGCAGTGTTCCGCCCGCTCATCGATTTCTTCCGCTGGGCAGTGGTCGCGGCGGTCATTTTCTTCGGCAGCCAGGCGCTCGTCCACGCCTCCCTCTCCTACGGCATCATCGTCATGTTCCTCGCCTATATCGCGAGCCTGTTCGAGCCGCTCGGCGACCTGGCGGAGAAATTCGACGTCATGCAGAGCGCCAATGCGGCAGGCGAGAAGATCCTGACCGTGCTCAAGGCGGATGCGGTGCGCGAGCTTGACGGACCGGACCTCCCCGGACCCGCAACCACCTTCGTCCACCTGCAGGGAGAAATCGTGTTCGAGGACGTCTGGGCTGCCTACACGCCCGGCGAATGGGTATTGCGCGGGGTCTCCTTTTCCGTTCCGGCGCGCTCCACGCTGGCGATCGTCGGCGAGACCGGGTCGGGCAAAACTACCGTCATCAACCTGCTCGGCCGCTTTTACCCATGGCAGAAAGGAAGCATTACCATCGACGGCATTGACCTGCGAGCAATTCCCTATGCAGGGCTCCGCAGCAGGATGGCGGTGGTCATGCAGGAAATGTTCCTTTTTTCCCGCACCATCGAGGAAAACCTCACTCTCGGCGCACCCTTTAACCAGGAGCGCTGGAACGAAGCGGTGCGCGTCACCCACATAGGACCGCTCCTCGAACGGCTCAAGAACGGCCGGCAGGAGATGGTTATGGAACGCGGGGTGACTCTTTCCGGGGGGGAACGCCAGCTCTGCGCCTTTGCCCGGGCACTCTACGCCGACCCGGCGATCCTGGTGCTCGACGAGGCTACCTCGAACATCGATTCAGAAACCGAGTTCCTGATCCAGGATGCACTGAATCACCTGATCCGCAACCGGACCTCCATCATGGTGGCCCACCGGCTCTCGACCGTCCGCAATGCGGATAAGATAATCGTGATCGACAAGGGAATGGTGGCAGAGGAGGGGGATCATGAGTCGCTCCTTGAACGCAAGGGGCTGTATTATGAGCTTTATAAGCTTCAGTTTGAGGAGGTATAGATTATATATAAGTGCCTTTGGTGGGGGAACCATTTAGAAATGGTTCCCCCTGGTCTGAAGCCCCCAAAGCGGGTCTTCAGATACACCCTCTCCAGCGGAAGGGGAGGGCGATATTTGCCTGAAGGCAAACGCCCTCCCCTCCCGCAACGCCCTCTTTTAGGGTAGAAATCACATAGGTAAAGATTTTTAAACAGGCAAGACAAACCTGAGAAATCCCCCGCCTTCGGCGCCCCCTTAATAAAGGAGATAATGTTTCAGGAAAAGATACCAATATGACCATTATTTTTTGACCTTATAATGTGTTTTCTACCTAATGGGAGCGTTGCGGGCGTGCGAGAGCGCCTGATGAGCGAAGCGAGGCAGGCAATCGCCTCGCACCTCCGCAGGAGGGGGTGTGCCAAAGACCCCGCAGCCCGGCTTTGCGGGCGCGGAGGCTTTGGCCAGGGGGAACCGCCTGAGCGGTTCCCCCACCAAGGCCTTCGATTACCCCATAATTCTCGTCAATTCACTGATATGTTCCTGCTCGTCCATGATCACATGGCGAAGCTCATGCTCAATCGTTTCGAACTCATACTGCAGTTCCTTCTTATTTTCAACCGCTGTCTGGTAAATCTGTTTGTAGAAATCCTGGGCGTCACGCTCATTTTTAAGGTTTATTTCAAGAATCTGGGGCACGCCGTGCGCTCCTATGGTCCGGCCAAGCGCCATGGTCGGCTCACCGCCCAGATAATCGGCAATAAGTGTCCTGAATTTCTCCTCATGTTTCTCTTCATCGGCTGCAATTTCCTTCAGGCGCGCAATAATCGGTTCAGAATCCTGTCCGGAAATCAGCGCGGCGTGGGTAAGATATTGGATTCGCGCCGCATGCTCCAATTCAAGCGCCTTGTTCATCATTGACACCAGTTCAGCTTTAATAGCTGCCATAAGGCCTCCTCGGGAAAAGGGTTGAAAACTTTTTCCAAAATTTGCAAACTTCATGCCAGAAGTTGAGCGGTTACCAGGCTATCTCATTTGCGGTCGGATATGAGCAATCGGATGACAACCCATTAAATGGAACGGTTGTTGCTTTATAATATTGTATAATGAGGCCGTCAATGCATGGTGTTTTGACGTCACCTCAAAAGAGGAATTTTTATTGAAATCCACAAAGAGGGTGATTGGCGTGAGTGAATTGTGCAGCATTGAGCCCTCTATCAATGAAGGGAGCTGTTATGATAGTCGTTACAGGAGCAAGTGGAAACACCGGAAGCAGCACCGCTGAGGCTCTCCTAAAAAAAGGAGAAAAAATCAGGATTATTGGAAGGTCGGCTGAACACCTGCAGCATTTAACCGAAAGAGGCGCGGAAGCATTGGTGGGCGACGTGGGAGACCCGGAATTTCTCACCAGGGCGTTAACCGGAGCCGATGCGGCATACATCCTTATTCCTCCTAAAATGGATACTGAGGACGTACGGGCGCATTACAACAAAATAGGCAGGGTCATAGTCGATTCGGTGAAGCGATCCGGGTTGAGAAAACTGGTGTTTTTGTCGAGTCTGGGAGCGGAGCATGATTCAGGTACCGGACCGGTAGTCGGGCTGCATGATGTTGAAAAGTTACTCGGGGAGTTAAAGGACGTCGACATCGTGTTCCTGAGGGCGGGGTACTTTTTTGAAAACACCCTGATGAATTTAGAACAGGTCAAAAACCGCAGCGTCTATGCATATCCTCTGGAACCCGACGCACCGATTCTTATGGTGAGTGCAAAGGATATTGGTCAAAAGGCGGCCGAACTTCTCCTGAAAAGGAATTTCAAGGACCATACGGTGGTAGATCTTTTCGGGCACCGGATTACGTTGCAGGAAGTGAGCCGGATTATCGGGAAAAAGCTCGATATTCCGAATGTCACCTACATACATGCACCTGATCGAGAAACTTTAGACGGCATGATGGCTATGGGTCTCTCGCGCAATATGGCCGAGTCTTTAGTCGAGCTCGCGCATGGCATAAGCAAGGGGAGGATCACAACAACGCTTTTAGATCCGAGCAAGCCGAATGCTCCGACAAGATTCGAAAAATTTATCGATGAGGCGCTTAAACCGACTTACAAAAAGGCCGCCTGAGGCAGTTCACCGTAGCAATGCAGTGCGGGAGGCCAAATATCGTTTCCCGCACTGCATATACCTTCCCATTACTAAGAAACAGTTCATATCCGCCCGTTCGTGGTGAGCCTGTCGAACCATGAACTGTGCGGAATTGCTGCTCGCCCTTTGACGGGCTCAGGGCGAACGGCCCTCATATGAGCTTATACTTATGAACCGATTAGTAAGTCGGAAAAATTTGTAAATAAGTGAAAGCGGAGCTTTTCAAGTATATTTTTAACCCACAGGCTCCGATAGCCTGCCATCTTCTACAGGTACGTTTGCAAAAATTAGTTGCAATTCGTTCGATGTGCTTGTGAAGCCGAGGGACATGGCAAGCCCGCCGTGAACTTATAACCCCTCGGAGAGAGGATTTCTGTTCACCAATCATGGCTGCCGATAGCACCCTTCTTCTCTTGAGCCTTGGAATAATTTTACTTGGATGTACCGTTTTTGTAAATGCTATTGAATGGCTGGGAAAAGCATTCAATCTCCATCAGGGCATTATCGGAAGCATACTTGCCGCAATCGGCACAGCCCTTCCCGAAACTATTATCCCCATTCTTGCAATACTTTTTGCTAAAAACGCGCGCTCCCACGCCATTGGCATCGGGGCCATTGCCGGGGCCCCCTTCATGCTGGCAACGCTTGGCTTTTTTGTCACCGGGGCAGCAGTGTTTATCAATAAGATCCTCAACCGGCGAACGCTTGTCATGAATATCGATCGGAAAACCCTCTCCCGGGACCTGGTTTTCTTCCTGCTTTATTATGGCATTGCGGTCAGCGCGACGTTTTATCGTGACATTCACCTGTTACGGTGGATAGCAGCGATCGGCCTGGCTGCCTCTTACAGTTTCTACCTCAAAGTGACGATAAGCAGCGACGGGGCGAATATCGGGCAGGTAGAGACGCTCTATGCATCCCGGTTCCTCAAGTTGCCGGCCTCTTTCCTTTTCACCGCCCTTCAAGTCGGCGGGGGGCTTGCACTTATTATTGCCGGTGCACATTTCTTCATACATTTCGTTGACCTTCTTTCCCGGTTCCTCGGCACCTCGCCGCTTTTGCTCTCCCTTATCGTTACCCCTATCGCAACGGAGCTGCCGGAGAAAATGAATTCGATCCTCTGGATAGGAAGGAAGAAGGATACCCTGGCGCTTGGAAATATAACGGGAGCAATGGTATTTCAAAGCTGCTTCCCGGTGGCGTTCGGCATGCTTTTCACCGAATGGGACCTCCGGGGACTCATCATGATCTCAGCATGCTGCGCCCTGGCAATGGCGCTCTTCGTCCTGCTCCTGATACAAATCAGGAAAAACCTGCATCCCGGAGCACTGCTTGTCGGAGGAGGGCTCTACGGAGTTTTTATTCTGTGCATTTTTTTAAAGATACGCTGATACGCAATCGCAGTCCTGGAACCCGGGCCGCTGAGGCGATCATTCACTCATTTCTTCTTTTATAGGCGAATCTTTGCCGCTTATCTTATTTTTCCCTGTACGTTCCGAGGCTCGATCGGATGAGGGGAGGGCTACCGTGGTTCTTCGATTGACAAGGTTCAGGAGGGCGGTCATTATCTCAGCTGCAGGGGCGCTCATAAGCGCATCTTTCACGCCGGCTGCCGACACGACGCAGATGACCCGCTACCTGCAGGACATCCAGGCCGGTCCTTCAACGTTTTATACGCCCGAAGCCTATGCCTATTTCGTTTCCCGCAATACCATTACCCTCGGAGGTGCAGCAACGGATCGCGATGCGGCAGCGCGGAGCTTCTCCGCAATCACCCGGATTTCGCATCTTTCCTTTGCCGATGCCCGTCTGGCGATTCCGATCATGGTGTCGCTTTTTCCTAAGGTGGTGCATTTGGTACAGGTCCGCGGGGCAGTTTTCGGACCCAATGAAGGAACCATTGATGATTGCATCGGGACATGCGTGACCAATGCCAAAAATCAATTTATTGTTTCTCCGCCGGTTCTCGACTATAATATAATTTCGCAATATGAATCTTTCATGGATGAATCCCATGAAGTTGAATTCATTTCTAAACAGCTGAACGCATCGGGAGAGGTCGTTGAAGCGCAATTCAACCTGAAAATTTTCTTTACCATATACATCGGAGAAGGCGCTCTTTCCCGCCTGACCGGTCAGTCGCTCGGACACGATCAGAATGCCTGGAAGCGCTGGGAAACGGGTTCTGCCGGCGAACCGCCGCCTTCAGGGGTGCACTATGCAATGTCCGCAGGGATCGCGCCGGCAACCGGCTGGATCGCCGCTCCCCCCGGTCAGTCGGCGCCGGTCGTCGCTGTTCCGTCGCCGCAACTTGTGCAGGGAAAGTCCTACAGGCTCTTTCTTACGACCGGGAATGACCTCCGGGGGAAAGTGGTCACAAAAGATTCCGCATCGGTGACGCTCCTGACAGTTGAGGGTAAACCGTATGTGGTTGATTTCGCCCTCATAAAAAACGTTGCGCCGTTGGAACTTCCGACCGGTCCGGCATCGCCGTAGATCGGCATCCGATGACGATGCAAAGAAATGCCGATGTGCCGCATTGTCTAAAGGCACAAAGTTCCATCGGCCTTTACCTCCACGTACCTTTCTGTGCGGCAAAGTGCCGGTATTGCGACTTTTACTCGGTCCGGTACGATTCAGGAGCCGCTGCAACCTACCTCGATGCGATAAAAAGGGAATTCGACCTTAGCCGGAACGAACGTATAATCGACGATTGCGTCGAATTGGAAACGGTGTTTTTCGGCGGCGGCACTCCTTCCCTACTTTCAGTTGCCGAATTGTCCGCCCTTTGCCGGATTATCCGGAACTCGTTTACCCTTGCCGCAGGCTACGAATGGACCGTGGAATGTAATCCCGAGTCTTTCACCGAAGAAAAATCTGCGATGCTCCTGGAGGAAGGGGTAACGCGTCTCTCCTTCGGTGTTCAGTCCCTCAGCAACCGCGAACTGCGCCTGCTTGGCCGCATCCACACGGCGGAGCGATGCGGATTTTTGCGCGAGAATTCGCTATCGGCTTATTCCTCGATCGGCGTCGATCTCATGTACGGTCTGCCCGGACAAACGTTCGATGATCTCCGAAACACGCTTGGGGAAATCCTCACCTTTCCGCACCTGCATCACCTTTCCGCCTATGAACTGACAGTCGCCGAGGGGACACCTTTCGGCAGGCACCGGCGGCTCCTGCCGCTTCCGGAGGATGAGGAGATGTCGCGCATGACCGAAGGGTTATGGCATCTTCTTCGAAACACGGGCTTTGAGCACTATGAGGTATCGAACTTTGCCCAACCGGGGCATCGCTGTCGCCACAATGAGGCATACTGGGATCACCGTCCCTACCTTGGTCTTGGATGCGCTTCCCACTCTTATCTGCACGGCCGGCGGTTCGCGAACGTACCGGACCTGCAAAGCTACCTTGATCTGGTCGAAAATGGCTACCTGCCTCGTGCTTTTATCGAAGAGATTGATCCCATCAGGATGGCCTCTGAAATGGTGCTTCTCGGACTGCGCCGATCGAGCGGAATCGATACCCTGTCATTTATAGATAAATGCGGCATTCCATTCGATGAATTCGTTAATAGAGAGAAAATCGTTGAGTTCGTCGATCGCGGATTGCTCTCTGTTTCGGGGCCATTTCTCCTGCCGACCGAGCGAGGGCTTCTCGTAGCCGATGCCCTTGCTGCAGCTCTCATATGAGGCGGAGTTTCCCTCCCAACCGGTCCTTCGCAGGCTACTCGATCTTCTGCAAAAAACCCGGCACGACCGGTTAAAATCCTCGGGCCTGATAAGCCGTAATAACACTATTTACTAAGGAGGTACAATTTAAGTTCGACTCTAATAAGGTATATTTTAGCTTATTCCACAATCACTTTGACTAAAACAATGGTTGATTATGCTTGATTTAAAAAGCCCCTGGGTGAAACGAGCCGGACTGATCATCGCCATCATCCCCTTCTTCCTGATCTACCGGCGAATCGATATTCATCACATGGTTTTTGATATCCTGCCGAGGGTAGCCTGGTGGACGATTCCGTTAGTCTTTGCCGGAACACTTCTTTCGATGATCATTCAAGGAACCCGCTGGTGGCTTCTCCTGCGAGCCTTCACAAATGAGATACCCTTCCTGAGAGCTCTATCGTACCATTTCATGTCCATCTATTATGCGACTGTTATTCCCACCAGTGCCGGCCAGGAGGTACTGCGCACGTTGTTTGTTTTAAAGAAAGCGGGAGCCGCTGTCGGCTGGGGAGCCGCCTGGATCTGCAAGATCACCGCTCTTATCCTGTCGTTGATCTTTTCTGTTTATGGATTGTGCTCGTTAGCAAAAGGATCGCTTCCTCATGGCCTCCTCCTGGGAATCTCCGGCTTTACCATTCTCATTATTTTAATTGGGGCATTATCATTTTCAAAAGGGCTGACCGCGCCTGCCCGGCGAATTGCCTCATCGATCCTTCCCGCAAAAATCCTTGCCACCATAGAAAACATCCGGGAGGGGGTATACCAGTACCGCAATAAAAGAAAGGCAATGCTTGAGACTCTCGTCCTTACCCTTCTGATCCAGTTCATCCTGATATTCAATGCATCGGTAATTATCATGGGAATCACCGGGAAACTTTATTTCCTTGAGTGTCTCGCGTTCATGCCGATCATTGAAATCGCAAGCATGTCCGTACCTATTACGCCAAACGGAATGGGAATCCGCGAAGGACTCATTGCGCTCATGTTTTCGCATATCGGCCTGACGCCGGATCAGCTTGGTATCTATATCATTATTGCACTTTCCGCAAATGTGCTTCGTCTCGTCGGGGCGCTGCCAATCCTGTTCAATGCAAGGAAGACGGGACAAACGCTCAAGGATGCCGGCGGACAAAAAAAGGTTTAGTCGTTTCCGAACAGAAGGTTGCTTGTTATTCCGGCACGGATTATTGAACTGAAGAGAGACTATGAAGCGCAGGGTTTTCGGCTCGCCCCGCTT
The DNA here is from genome assembly GCA_003164335.1 of Fibrobacterota bacterium. Lineage (GTDB taxonomy): Bacteria > Fibrobacterota > Chitinivibrionia > Chitinivibrionales > Chitinispirillaceae > BOG-1184. Next base: position 45,582 of record PLTF01000070.1, on the reverse strand, counting down.
ATCGGGATTGATCAGTTCCTCGCAAGGGCCGCAGTCAGGGCATCCCATACGTCATCGACGGTTATCGAAGAAAGACATTCCATATCCTTGCACACCCAGGGAATGCACTCTTTGCATCGACAATTGCGCGCCGCCACGACAATTCCTTTCTTTCCCCATGGTTTCCACAGGTCAAGACTATCCATTGGGTAGCGGCTGCCGAAGATAGCAATGGTCCAAATGCCGGTGCTTGCGGCAATATGCATTGGCCCGGTTGAGTTGCCGACAAACGCGACCGAGTTTTTCAGAAAGCTTATAAGTCCTTCCAATCCGAATTCGCCGATGGTGACAATCGGTTTTATGGCAGCAGCGCAAAGCACCTGTTCGATCACTTCCCGGTCGGATTCGCTACCGAAAAGAACCGGCTTTAAGCCGTAATCGAGGGCCCTGTCGGCTAATAGGGCGAATTTTGCGGGCGACCATCTGACCCGCGGAGAATAGGAGCCTGGATGCATAGCGAGGAGTCTGTCGCCCGGCACAATCCCGAAACGGCTTCTGAAGGAATTGAATTCCTTCCTGCCGGTTTCTGTTTCCTTTACCGGAAACTCCGGAGACGAATCCGTTACTCCAAAAGGGGAAAAAAGGAGAAGGTTGTTTTCCACCTGATGCCGGAGAGCGACGGTTCTGTCGTCGGTAAACCCGATGTCGAGCCGGTACCCGTATCCCTTGGCCTTCCAGCCGATGGTACAGGCGCCCTTTGCGTCCCGGGCCAAGTTATAGGCATAAGCCGCAGGGTGCTCAACGACCACCGCGTCGTAATGGCGCAACGCCAATTCCTTCCCAAGTTTTTTCAATTGTCCGGCGTCGGAGGAATCCACAGGGTAGACACTATTCCATCCCTCGAAGCAATTCAGGATGGCGGCATATTTCTTCTGCACCACATAATCGATAGTGGCAAGCGGAAACTGCAGGCGCAGGGCCCGCAGGGCAGGGGTGGAAAGAACTATATCGCCGATTCGATCGGTGCGAATTGTCAGAATCCGCATCCGCTCCGATAGTTTCAGGGAATGCCGCCGACCGGACCGGACGAGGTTTCCGAAAAAATTACGGAGAAAAAAAAACAGGCTCCTGCATTTCAAGCCCCAGACAAAGAGGAGCTTCCCTGGAAACCTGTTGAAGTTGCGGTGCAATATCCTATCGTAGAGCGAGGCCATAGCGTGCCCGGATACTATCTCAGGAAGGCACTCCTTTCATGCACTTGACAATAATGACGCTCCCCAGCGAGGCACGGATAGTGCCTGTCACCGACTCAATGACCGCAGCGATTCCGGATTCACTCATCGGATTGAAGGATATTTTCTCGATTTTAAAACCATGCGCCTTGATAATATCGACAAAGGCCGCATAGGTAAAATTTCTAATGTGCCCGGCCGGACGCAACGCTTTTCTGAATCTGTTTCCGTACCGGGTATTGACGCATGACACTTCGGTCCCGACCGGCTGATAACCGAAAAGAATAAAAAGCCTGTTGAAAAATGAGGCCAGGTTCGGCGTACTGATGATAAGTGTGCCCGAGGGTTTCAAAACCCGCTTTATCTGTTCGAGCAGGCGATCGGTATCGAATATATGTTCGATAATTTCCGAGCAGATGATAACATCGAAAAAATCGTCATCCCAGGGAAGGGTATCGACATTCAAATCGCAGGTTTTCACTTCGTCTATTATCGTCGCGGCATCCTTGAGTACTTCCATAGAGATATCGACACCAAAGGTTTTTCCGTTAAACTTCCGCTTATAGTACTTCACCGTTGCACCGTCAAGCGCGCCGATTTCAAGGAGGTTCCCGGTAGTCGGCAGCATCGCCGCTATTTTATTTAGCCGCCGCATTGCACTGATGGCGAGTCCGCCGTAATCTTTGTACCGGTCGACCACGTTAGCTGCATGGGAATAATCCATTGCCGCCCCTTTCCTGTTCCACTTAAGATGTAACTGGCTTGCCGACATTTAAATAGCCCGGCAAGGCTTACAGGCGCCTTGGTAACAATAAAAATACGACCGCCGCAATAACCGGTTCCTACATCGGCAAAGAACCGTTCTGATGAGCCATCCCCTTCAGAGAAGTGCGGCGACCGACCCAGGCGGCAATCGACACTAACCCGAGTACCAACGCCGCCACCAACGCCGCAAGTGTCACCTTAGCCGCTTTTCCCAGATATAACGATCGGGGCATCATCTCCACTTCGTGCCTGCCCCGGTGCAGATTCACTGCCATCCAGGCGCCGTCGGCCCGGTAAATTTTGACCGGGCTTCCGTCGATATAAACTTTCCAGCCGGGGTAATAGACCTCGGAAATACGGAGGAACCCGTCGGCTCCTGCCTCGACAACCGCCTTCCGGTAGTTCGGCGTATACCTCTCCCACTGCTCCGAAAATGAAGGTTGCGGGCCCGTTGCGGAGGAATCGGATGCACGGCCCGGTTTTTCGTCGGGCTCCTGAGACAATGCCACCGTTGTCCGGATATCGTACCGGTCGCTTTGCAGCGCATCGATGATGCCGGCGCTGTCGATGACCACATAGCCCTTCGCGAAGGAGAGCCGGTCCAGCGCACCTTCATTCTTGACACTGACAAGTTCATTACCCTGCCTGACGAGATAGTATTTCGCATTTGCAAGGTTCAGGAAGTTGTTGCCGTTTTTAAGATTTTCAGCAACCAGGTAGGCCTGGCCGTCGGGCGACTGTCCAATGAGTTTTTCATAATAATTGCGATCCCGCTGGTCGCCCCGGAACTCCCGGTACCATCGCAGCTCGTTGTCATGGAACCCGCCGACACCCTCGAGTCCATGAACCCCTTCGGCATTTTGCGGGAGAGCGCCGGCGATAGCGAAGCAGCGGAACGGCGCTTCGGCCATTTTTGCGCGAAGATCCTGGAAAGCGGGCTCATCGGCAAAATACGGCCTCGGATCGATGACCTTGATGAATTGTGCATCGACGCGCAGGACATCGCAGCCGCCGGCGAACAGGATAACCGCGAGGGCGATACCGGGCTTGATTTTCCCATGCACCACGCCAAGGATAACCCCGATGACGGCAAGCGAGAGAAGGAACCAGAGCCAGAGCATGGGGACGAAATTTTTTGAAAAATTCGCGTCGAAGACCTGCCGTTTTTCGGAATCGAGCATCGCAATAAACGGGAGACCCGAAACCATATCTTTTATCGAGAAAAGGACGGCAATGGTAAAAAGCCCTGCCGTCGTTATGAGGAGGCCCCTGGTCCATTTTTTTCTGCGAAGTTCATTCAACCCGGTCAGCTCACCGGCAACAAGATCCTTGAGAAAAAGGATCGCGAGGAGCACGGCGCTGAAGGAGAACCAGAACATGATTATGCTGGGTGCCCGGAATTTCTTGACACCGGGAACGATCGCATAGACGATGCTGAAGAGGGGGGTCTCGGCTCCCAGGGCGAAGATCGCGGCAAATGCGGCGACACCGGCCCAGAACCATCGCCACGGCCTCATCTTCCAGGTTACCGAAAGCACGGCGAGGAAAGCGACGATCGACCCGGCATATTCCGAGTTCAGCTTGAATGCGTTGCCGCCCCAGTAATAGTCAAGCGTATTACCGAACTCCGGAACCCAGAGCGAGAAGAACTCGGGCCAGTGCATGGACCATGAGGTGGCATACTCGAAACCGCGATCAACCCCGCGGACCGAGAACGCGTCGCGGACGTACATGAACGAAGGAAAGAGTTGTATGAATCCGATCCCGATACCGACTGCGCAGGCGATACCAAAGTAAAGCCCTATGCGGAATGCCTTCCCGGTTTCTTTTCGCATTACCGCACGGACCATCGCAAAAACAGTATAGGCACCGAGTCCCCACATGGCAAAATAGGTCGACTGGATTTGCGAGGTCAGGATCGCCATACCGATCCCGATACCGAGAAGCAATGCCGGTCTGATCTTCTGGGTGTCTGCCAGATCCTTAAGCTGCCATACCATGAAAGGTACCCAGGAAATGACGAACATCTTTCCGTCGTGGCCGGGATAGATATGTGAGAAAAACTCCGGGTTCAGCATGTAAAAGACTCCTCCGATAAAGGCGAGAGGGGCCGAAACCCTGAACCCGTTGCGAAGCATGAGAAAGAAGAAAAGCCCGGCGAGAAAGATATGGAAAATCATTCTGAAGCTGATTGCCTGTGGTACCGGAAGGGCCGCGTTGATAACAAGAGAGATCGGGTAGAAGATGTCGCCGAACAGGGCGTCGACGGTAGGCATGCCGCCGAGGCGCGGGCTGAACCAGTAGGGCATCTGGTGAAATTTTACCAGTGCATCCTTCAGGAAGACCCTGGCATCGAGCGCCTGAAGCTGGTCGGAGCTTGAGAGCATCCCGTTGGAAAGGAAAAAGGACCAGAAGACGAGAAAGGTCAGCAGGGCGAACCCGAGAACGTAAACCCAGGTGCTTTGACCGTATTTTGTAAATAAGGACGGCCTCTGATCGCTTTTTGGTTTTTGAGTATTCACTCTTCCCCCCCCCTGTAGCCATTTACAGATAGTTTACGACTCCGGCGATATCCGCAATATCAAAATTATCGCCCGTATAGTTGCTTTTCACGATTATGCTCCGGAGCCCGGGTAGTGCAATTCTGTCGGAAGGCTTGTCCCCGACGACCAGCGACTGCGTGATGTCGATGCCGAACTCTTGTGTGGCCTGCTCGACCATACCGGCCCCCGGTTTTCGGCAGGGGCAGGAGATGCGATAGGCCTCAACGAGAGCGTCCGGATGATGCGGACAGTAATAAAATTTGGCGATGGCGATTCCCCTGGCCCGGAATTCCCCGCTCATCCAGGTGTGCAGTGCCCGGACGTCGTCTTCCCCGAACATCCCCTTCGCAACGCCCGCCTGGTTGGTAATGACGATCAGCAGGTATCCCTTTTGGGCGGCCTTCCGGCAGAGCGGGAATACCTCTTCGATGAAGCGGATCTGTTCGGGCTTGTGCGGGTAGGCGGTATCCTCGTTGATGATGCCATCGCGATCGAGGAAGAGCGCCCTGGCGCCGGATTGAGGCATGCAAATAGCTCTTTTTATGGTGGATAGAGAGGCAAAATCGGCTCTGCGAAACGTTACAGATCGTTCAATAATAGGAAGGAAAATACAATATAGGCCGGGACTTGAATTGATTTTATGCACGGAGTCGGCCAGGTTTTACCTATTTTTAAGGTGCGGAGTCCTGCAGGCGCAGCCGACTTAGACGCAACCCGAATTCGACCAGGAGTGCCATGCAAACGCCCCCCTTTGAACGGTTGTTGAATATCAGCGATGGCTTTGGCGCGGATCAGCGAAAATCGGCCCGCGGCACCAATCCGGAAGCCGTTGCGGATGCCGACCTGCTCGATGCCTATTCCCGGGCGGTTATTAATGTTGTCCGGGCCATCGGACCATCGGTGGTGAGCATCGCGGTAAAAAAGCGTAACGGATCGAACACCATGGAACCTTTCGGTGCCGGCTCGGGATTTGTCATAGCACCCGATGGCTATATCCTGACGAACAGTCATGTCGTTGCAGATGCCAACGGGCTCGACGTAACCTTTACCGAAGGCGATACCCTTGAGGCGACGCTGGTCGGCCTGGATGCAGCTACCGATCTTGCGCTCATACGGGTGCCGCAGTCCGGGCTCCCCTATGCCGCACTCATGGACCCCCCTGACCTGCAGGTCGGCCAGCTCGTCATTGCCATGGGCAACCCTCTGGGGTTTCAGTCAACCGTCTCCACCGGGGTGGTCAGCGCAATCGGCCGGGCGCTGCGCGCGCAGAACGGTCGTCTCATTGCGGATATCATTCAGCATACGGCGCCTCTCAACCCGGGCAATTCCGGCGGCCCGCTGCTCAATTCGCGCGGGAAGGTGATCGGCGTCAACACCGCCATTATTGCAGCCGCCCAGGGGATCGGCTTTTCGGTTCCGGCGACTACGGCCCGCTGGGTAGTGCCTCAGCTTCTCACAACGGGCAAGGTCCGCCGCCTCTACCTCGGAATTATGGGTCAGACCCGACCGCTCTCCCGCCGGATGGTCCGGTTTCATAACCTGGACCAGGACTCCGCCTGCGAGATCATGGGGGTCGAGCGGGGCAGCCCTGCAGCCGGAGCGGACATCCATATCGGCGATCTTGTTGTAGCTGTCAACGATATCATTGTGCAGAATATGGATGATATTTTCTTTCAACTCTCCGAACTTTCTCCTGCCAAGCCGATAAAGATCCGAATAGTCCGCAGGAGTCAGATGGTTGAAACAGAGGTCGCACCGCGGGAGGCGGTTGAGTAGAAATAATAGACGTTGTTACTGCTCAAATGGTTTTTTTTGAAAATTCAAATTCATATGGATGGCCGAGCCGGGCCACAAATGCAAATTCATAGAGCAAGTCAACTTCTGGGCGTTCCTGAGGGCTCCCTGAAGGGTGCCCTCAGGCGCGCCTCCGCCGGGCTCTCGGCAAGCCGAGCCGGTATTTGAAGCCCTGCGGCTTCGCCTGGGTCTTCAAATACTGCCGGGGTCGCTTTCGCTCCTCCCGGCACCCTCTGTCCTCGCTAACGCAACGTCAAAAGATTCTAAAAAAGGGTTCAACATGTTGAACCCCTACAGATTGGGCAACCACATAGGGTTGCCCCTACATAATCTTTCATGTGTTTTCTACCTTANNCGGCTCCGACCAGGGGGAACCGCCTTAGCGGTTCCCCCACCAAGGGCATTTGATTTAAGTTCGGTTCCCCGCCTGAGCAGTCATTGTTTTTCTATCCCAATAACCTCGCCGATGTTCCGTTAATGTGAAACCGGCATCATTAATTGCATAGCGATGCAATCGAAATCCCTATATTTACAGGCCATTTCATTTTTAATGTGAAAGCTTTCACTTTTTTCCCATTGACGAGGAACGGGAATAGGTATATTATAATTTGTTATCATGACCTGAGGAGAATAATGGCGATTTCGGATAATGCTATCTCCCGGTTTCCCCGGTATCGGGCTGCCATCGCCCGCCTTAAAACCTGCGCCGTTTCGAAGGTCTGCTCCGGTGATATTGCCGATGCTCCCGGCATTACTGCATACCAGGTGGTGAATACTCTCAGGGAATATGATACCTTGCTTTACCCTATCAACAATGCGGTGCGGAAGTCCCCGGGGGCGTCGGTATGAGACGGTCGGGTCTGCGGACGCGAATTGTGCTCTCGTTCCTCCTCATTATTGTACTGTTCGGGTCGCTCATTGCCGTATTGGGATACTGGGCGATTCGCACGAGCATTATCGATCGTGCACAGAAGCAGATGCGCTACAATCTTTCGGCAGCGCATGCGGTTTACGAAAATGAGGTCGAGAACATGAAGAGGGCCTTTGAAATGGCGGGCTCCATCCGCGATCCCGCCAAACTCAAGGCCGGGCTTGGCCTGGATTACCTCTATGTACTGGAACGATCCGACTCCGCTGCCGCACGGAGCCCACTGGTCCTGCAGGCGTTCCACGGCAATGCCGGGAGCGGCACGAGAATTATTGACAGCGGCGAATTAATCGGTATCGGGGAACCGCTGTATGAACGGTCGATTGTCGCCGTCAGGCAAACTCCCCGTGCTATCCCTTCCTCCCGGGCTCTTTTAACCTCCGCCATGGCGCTGGAATGCGCCGCTCCGATTTTCGATTCAACCGGCCTTGTCGAGCGCGTTATACTGGGAGGCAAGGTGATCAATCGCTTCGGCGACCTCGTCGGCCGTATCCATCGGATGGTATTTGAAGACCGGCTCTATGATGCAAAGCCGGTGGGGACCGTGACCATTTTTCAGGACGATATCCGCATTGCAACCAACGTGCTCGACCGCGACGGCGAACCCGCGATCGGAACCCGGATGTCGGCGGAGGTGTACAACAGCGTCGTCGGGAAGGGCATGCCGTGGTACTCACGCGCCTTTGTCGTCACCGACTGGTATCTGACCGCCTACGAACCGATTCGCGATGAAACCGGGAAAATTGCGGGGGCCCTCTATGTCGGCGCCCTCGAAGCCCCGCTCCGGGATACGATCCGGTGGTATGCGATCATGTTTCTGGTCATCATTGCCGGATGCACCCTGCTGGCCCTGGTTCTCACCCTTGTCCTGGCCGGAAGCATCGCAAACCCGCTGACTCGTCTCGTAAAGGCGACGGCGAGCCTGGCCGACGGTAATCTCTCCCTGCGCGCTCCGGATAAGGACAGCCTGCAGGAGATCCATGAACTGACGAGCTCCTTCAACGAAATGGCCGATAAGCTCACCCTGCGCGATGCCCGCCTCCGCAGTACCAACGAAGAACTGGGCATACTTAACAAAAGGTATATCGATCTCGTCGGCATGGTGTCCCATGAACTGAAAGGAATCCTCTCCTCGACGATGCTCAATGCCTGCAGCGTCAGGGACGGTTATTTCGGCGAACTGAACGAGGCGCAGGCAAAGGCGATGTCGTCGGTTGCCCGTAACCTCGATTACTTCGATATGACCGTTAAGAATTTTCTCAACCTCGCCCGCATCGAAAAGGACGAGCTTACGCTCACTCCCGCCGAAGTAAACCTCAGGGAAGCCATTATCGACGAATCGGTTTCGGCCCTCGGCCGCCAGGCGCAGGAACGGCACATGACCATTGAAAACTGCATTCCCCCTGCCCTGGTAGTAACGGCCGACCCTGCGCTGCTCCTCATGGTCATGAACAATCTTATCGGCAATGCGATAAAATACGGCTCGGAAAACGGCATCATCCGGCTAAGCGCAAACCATCTTGACACTGCAGTAGCCATCGAAGTGTACAACAGCGGACGGCCATTGACCGAGAATGAAGTTGCGAAACTTTTCAAGCGGTTTTCACGGCTTGCTGCAGCACCGGAGGCCGAGCGGGCGAGAGGTACCGGGCTTGGACTTTTTATCTGTCGCCAGATAGTTGAGCTTCATGGCGGGAAAATCCGCCACGAAGCGCGCGACTCGGGTAATGCATTCATTTTTACCCTGCCGGTACGGCAGGTTTCATAATAACGTGCCGGTTCGCCTGTTTTGTATCGGTAACTATGGGGTGTCGGCAACTTTACGCGGGTCGCTATTGAAGCTCTGTCATTTCACAATCAAGGGAGATTAGCTATGTGTGACGATTGTTCCTGCACTGCAACCGGAGAGGTATCGGAGGAGCACATGCTCGAACACCTCGAAGGTGTACTTGAGGAGTACCGCGGAAAACCCGGAGCGCTCATCCCGGTACTGCAAACCGCCCAGACCATGTTCGGCTACCTGCCGGATAAAGCCCTGCGCCGGATAGCAGCCGCCCTCAATAAGCCTTTCAGCGAGGTTGCCGGAGTCGTCGGCTTCTACTCCTTCTTCTCGACCGTACCGCGCGGCAAATACCTGGTCCGCGTCTGCCTCGGCACCGCCTGCTATGTGCGGGGCGGGAAGCAGGTGCTTGACGCAGTCAAAAAAAATCTGGGAATCGATGTCGGCGAGACCACGCCGGATCGCCTTTTTTCGATCGGCGTCGGCCGCTGTTTCGGCGCCTGCGGCCTGGCTCCGGTCATCATGGTGAACGACGAGGTACATCAGCGGGTTAAACCCGCCCGCATCAATGAGCTTCTTAACGGCTATCGGTCGAAGGAACATGCCGATGGGGAGGCGAAAAAATAATGGCCGCAACAACGGTACTGAAAACCCCTGCCGATCTTTCGGCATGCGCTGCAAAAAAAGCCGCCGATGAGACAACGCTCAGGAGCAAGGTGCCCTATCAAATCCTCATCTGCATGGGTGGGGGATGCATAGCCTCGGGATCGCCCCGGCTGCAGGATGCGCTTGCTCGGGAGCTTGCCGACCAGAATGCCGCGCACCTCGCCGTGATACGGCCGACCGGCTGCCTCGGACCTTGCGTCAAGGGCCCGGTGCTCGTCGTCGAGCCGGACGGCACCTTCTACCAGAATGTCGCTCCCGCCGACGCCGTTGAGATCGTTTCGTCGCATATCATCGGCAAAAAACCCATCGAGAGGCTGCTCAATAAAAATTCCGTGACCGGAGCCGTCAATGAAAAGCTGGTCGACGTGGAGTTTTTCAAGCGGCAGACGAAAATCGTTCTTGCCAATTGCGGTTCAATCGATCCGCTTTCCATCGAAGACTATATCGGCCGCGAGGGGTATGCGGGTCTCGCGAAAGTCCTTGTCGAAATGCAGCCTGATGCGGTAATCGATGCAATGAAGAAAAGTGGGCTCAGGGGGCGGGGCGGCGCGGGTTTTTCGACCGGACTCAAATGGAGCTTCACCCGTAAATCGCCCGGCGAGATTAAGTATGTTCTTTGCAACGCGGATGAAGGCGACCCCGGAGCATTCATGGACCGCAGCGTACTCGAGGGGGATCCGCACAGCGTGATCGAAGGCATGGCCGTGGCGGCCTACGCCGTCGGTGCGCAAAAGGGCTACGTTTACGTACGGGCCGAATATCCGCTTGCCGTCGAACGTCTCGGAATTGCCATCGACCAGGCGCGCGAATACGGCCTTCTCGGGACCAATATCCTCGGCAGCATGTTTACTTTCGATATCGAGATCCGCATGGGGTCCGGCGCTTTCGTCTGCGGCGAAGAAACCGCCCTCATGACCTCCATAGAGGGCAATCGCGGCGAACCCCGCCCGCGCCCGCCTTTTCCTGCCCAGAAGGGACTGTGGGGCAAACCTTCGGTCCTGAACAATGTCGAGACCTATGCCAATGTTCCGGCCATCATGCGCAGGGGCGCCGCCTGGTATGCCGCCTACGGCACGAAAAAAAGCAAGGGAACCAAAGTCTTCGCTCTGGCGGGAGCTGTCAACAATACGGGCCTTGTCGAAGTTCCCGTGGGTACCCCGCTCGGCGAGCTTCTCTACGATGTCGGCGGCGGTATCGTCGGCAACAAGGCATTCAAGGCCGCCCAGATCGGCGGACCCTCCGGCGGCTGCATTCCCCGGCAGCATCTCAACGTTGCACTCGACTATGAATCCCTGAATGAACTCGGGGCAATCATGGGCTCGGGAGGCCTTATCGTCATGGATGAGGACTCCTGCATGGTGGATGTGGCCCGCTTTTTTCTCGAATTCGTCCAGGATGAGTCCTGCGGCAAATGCGTCCCGTGCCGGGTCGGGACCAAACGAATGCTCGAGATCCTCGAACGTATCTGTGCCGGCAAGGGCGCCCAGGGGGATATAGAAAAGCTTATCGCTCTCGGTGAACAGATTCGCGACACGGCGCTCTGCGGTCTGGGCCAGACCGCTCCCAACCCGGTACTCTCGACCATCCGCCATTTCCGTCATGAGTATGAAGCACATATATTGGATAAACACTGCGAAGCGGGAGCATGCGCGGGTCTCGTCCGGGCGCCGTGCCAGAGCGCCTGTCCCGCCTCGGTCGACGTGCCGGGTTTCGTATCGCTGGTCGGCGAAAAGCGCTACGCCGAAGCACTGCGGCTCCACCGGGAGCGCAATCCCTTTGCCTCGGTTTGCGCGCGCGTATGCTTCCATACCTGCGAGGCGAAGTGCCGGCGCGCATCGCTCGACGATGCGGTTTCCATTCGGGCAGTCAAGCGGTTCATGGTCGACCAGGAAGTCACGATCCAGGTGCCTGAGGTGCGTGAATCCCTTGCCAATGCGGCGCGGAAAATCGCGGTCATCGGCGCCGGACCGGCGGGGCTCTCCTGTGCCTACTTTCTTGCCCGGCTCGGGTACCGGCCGACTGTTTTCGAGGCTGAGCCCCGTCCGGGCGGCATGCTGGTCCAGACGATTCCGAGTTACCGGCTGCCGCGGGAAATTCTTGCCCGTGAAGTGAGAATGATCGAGCGGATGGGCGTCGAAATCGTCACCGGCATGCGCCTGGGGCGCGACATTACCCTTGCCGGACTCAAAGCTGAAGGCTGTGAAGCGGTGTTCCTCGGCATCGGTGCGCAGCAGCCGGTGAAACTCGGCATTCCGGGAGAAGAAACTGCCGGCGTCGTGGATGCCCTTGCGTTCCTGCGCCAGTACAACCTCCGCGGATCGGTTCCTGTCGGTAAAGATGTCGTGGTGGTCGGCGGCGGCAATGCGGCCATCGATGCCGCCCGCACCGCCATCCGGCTTGGGGCGAAAACCGTGACCATCGTCTATCGTCGCACCCGTGAAGAGATGCCCGCCTATGCGGAGGAGATCGAAGAGGCAAAGGCGGAAGGTGTCAAGCTTACGCTGCTGACCGCGCCCATCGAGGTGGTCGCCGGCAACGATCGAGCCACCGGGCTCAAATGCCGCTCCATGACACTCGGGTCATTCGATGCATCGGGCCGGCGGAGGCCGGAGCTTTCGCAGGAGACCGAATTCGTGATACCCTGCGACCAGATCATCGCAGCCATCGGGCAGCGCGTGGAAAGCCATGAAATCTTCGAGGGAATCCCCCTTCTCCTGACGCCCGCAAAAACACTGGCGGTCGACCGGGCCTCCGGCCGAACCTCGGTGCCGTGGATCTTTTCCGGCGGCGACGCGGTCACCGGGGCCGCATCGGTGGTCGAAGCCATCGGCGCGGGTGAACTTGCGGCAATCGGCATAGATACGTTCCTTGCCGGGGAATCCCATGCCTTCTGGCGCACGAATAAAGAGGTTCAGACGAGCTTCGATCCGGATGCCGACCCGGTACCCTTTGCGCGCGAAAAGCCGTCCGTGATCGCGGTAGACCGGCGGCGGAACAACTTCGACGAGGTTGAGCAGGGCTGGACCGAGGGTGTTGCCCTCCGTCAGGCAAAGCGCTGCCTGCGATGCGACTATGGCAAAACCGTCAGTTCAGAAAGGGGTGCATAATGCCTACCTGTTTCATAGACTCAGTTTCCATAACCGTGCCGGAGGGCACGATGGTCCTCGATGCGGCGAAGAAGGCGGGTATTGCGATTCCGACCCTCTGTTTCCTCGAAGGGTTCGAGCCGCAGGGCGCCTGCCGCGTCTGCATGGTGGAGGTCGAAGGTGCGAAATCCCTCGCGGCCGCCTGCTCATTTCCCGTTGGTGAAGGAATGAAGATCCATACCAGCACAAAGCGCGTGCGTGAAGCACGGCGTACCGTGGTGGAACTGCTGCTGTCGGAACACGACGGCAATTGTCAGACCTGCGAGCGTAATGAGGACTGCGAACTCCAGCGCCTTGCCTATGAGCTCGGCATCCGCACGCTCCGGTATGAGGGGGAAAAGACCAGGGCGATGATCGATGACTCGACAAGGGCACTGGTGCGGGACAATTCCAAGTGCATCAAGTGTCGCCGGTGCGTCACTGCCTGCACCCAGGTGCAGGGAGTCGGCGCGCTCTTTCCCCAGAACCGGGGATTTGCCACGGTCATCGGTCCGGCGTTTACCCTCGGGCTCGCCGATGTCAGCTGCGTCCAGTGCGGCCAGTGCGCCGCCGTGTGCCCGGTGGGCGCGATCGTCGAAAACAGCCATATCGAGCGGGTGTGGGCGGCGCTCGAAGATCCCTCGAAGACAGTCGTTGTCCAGACTGCGCCTGCGGTGCGGGCGGCTCTCGGCGAATGTTTCGGCCTTCCGGCCGGCACGCTTGTCACCGGGAAGATGTATGCAGCGCTCCGCCGCCTCGGGTTCGACAATATTTTCGATACCAACTTCACCGCCGACCTCACCATTATCGAGGAGGGGATGGAACTGCTCTCCCGGCTGAAGAGTGCGATCAAGGAGGGAAAACAGGTGGCTCTCCCCCAGTTCACGAGCTGCTCCCCGGGCTGGATAAAATACGTGGAGACGTTTTATCCGGAATTCCTGCTGAACCTTTCCACCTGCAAGTCGCCGCAGCAGATGTTCGGCGCCGTGGCAAAAACCTACTGGGCGGCAAAGGTCGGCAAAAAACCCGAAGATATCTATGTTGTTTCGATCATGCCCTGCACCGCAAAGAAATTTGAGGCCGACCGGCCCGAAATGGATTCGAGCGGGGTCCGCGACGTCGATGCGGTATTGACGACTCGCGAGCTGGCCCGCATGATCAAGCAGGCGGGTATCAATTTTGTCGGCCTGCCCGATGAAGAGGTCGATCAGATTCTCGGCGTTTCGTCGGGTGCCGCAGACATCTTCGCGAATACCGGCGGCGTCATGGAAGCGGCACTGCGGACGGCCTACGAAATCATTACCGGAAGGGAGTTGCCGTTCGACGGATTGCACATCAACCAGCTCGCCGGTCTTACCGGGGTTAAAGAGCTGTCGCTCACCATAACCGGCGCGGTTCCGGAGTGGTCGTTTCTCGAAGGTGCAACGGTCAACCTTGCGGTGGCACATGGTCTCGCCAATGCCCGGACCGTGCTCGAAGCGATCAAGTCCGGAGCAAAATCGTATCATTTTGTCGAGGTGATGACCTGTCCCGGCGGCTGCATCGGCGGCGGCGGGCAACCACGCCTCACCACGAACGAAAAGCGCAAATCACGCATCGGTGCCATTTACAAGGAAGACCGAAGCAAGAAGCTGCGCAAATCGCACGATAACCCAAAAATCAAGCAGATTTATGCCGAGTTCCTTAATGTTCCGCTCGGTGAGAAATCGCATCACCTCTTGCATACGTCCTATTGCAAAAGGGAAAAGATATAACGGCGGGGACTTAGAACTTGCTAAGCAGTTCATAAGTATCAGCACATAAAGCCGTTCGTGGTGAGCCTGTCGAACCATGAATTGCCTGCCATTTTTGCTCGCCCTTCGACAGGCTCAGGGCGAACGGTCTTTGGCAGAGAACTTACTTATGAACTGATTAGTATGTACTATATTTCCGAGTTACCGATTTGAGGGAGAACCCATGGCAACAATTCTTATCGTTGACGATGATGCGGATATGGTCGAAGCGACGGCAGATCTTCTCAAGGTGAAGGGATATACGACCCTGAGCGCGCCAAACGGCGAAGAGGGCTACGCCAAGGCCAAAACCGAAAAACCGGATCTCATGCTGCTCGATGTCATGATGGCATCCGACAGCGAGGGATTCGAGATTGCGCGGAAACTGAAAGAGGATCCGGCTACGAAAGGCATTCCGGTGATCATCGTTACGGGAATCCGCAGGGCCAAGGGACTGCCCTTCGGGTTCGAGCCCGACGATGCCTGGTTGCCGGTAAAGGCGGTTCTCGAAAAGCCCATAAAGCCCGATGAGCTGATCAAGGCTGTAGAAGAGGCGCTGAAGAAATAATCAGAAAAATGGGCTTCTAAGTGCTCAAGTTCAAATGACCGGAATGACCGGAATACTACCGCAAAAATCCGGTAAAAAGCAGGGTAAAAAGGAACCTGTGGCCGAACCTGTTTTATTGGCTTCGTGTCAAGTGGAAAGGCCGTTTAAACGATTAACTGGAAAAGTACCGGAAGTACCGGAAAACTACCGGAATTGTGTTGCATTTACGCCCTGGTCTTCCAAAACAAATGCCATCGAAAAAAGCAGGTTAACGAGCTTTTAAGAGGTGGTTAGGGCGGGATTAAAGCGTTCTTTTCGTGGTTCTATCCGCAAACCAGCGCCCCCCCATTCATCGAAGCTCGCCAAAAGCGGGAGCTTCTGGAAAACCGATTCCATCAACTATCGAAGCCATAAACGCCACCCTGCCTATGAGAGAACAGGGATATCCGTACCGCTGAACGGCGAGGCGAGGGCACCCGGCTCCGGACGGGGATAGTCAGTTCCTATTATTACCCCCGCCCCGATCCGCCGTCGCGGTTTGTCTATAATGTCGAGCTACAGGCACCTTTTGGTTACCTTGCCATTATCCACGCTATATTTTTTTCTTGCTTTCTAACCCGCGAATGAATTATTTAATTCATTCCGAACAAAACGCTTCGATATTGTATTTGTGCCTTTATGAATGAAAGGGATATTGGAATAAGAGAATCAACTAATTTGCGTTAATAATCGCATCTTTTTACTATGTTCTGACCTGAAAACTGGAAACTTTCAAATCAACTGGAACGAGTAGAGAGCATGCGCCCCATAGGGGGCGCGCTTTCTTTCGTCTTGGTTGATGGGTATTCCAGTACCTCAGGTCAGGGCGTATGATTGTTGCGCCCTTTTTTTATGGAAAAGTTAAACCAGCGGTTGGGTGGAGCGCTGCGGTGGACGATGCGTCAACCGCGTGAGGCTGTAGCCTCCTCAACTGCTACGTCCACCTTTATAGGATCAACGGCATCAAGAGTTGCTGTTTCTCTGTCAGGTTAGTTAAGGGATTCCAATTGACTTTTTGTCTAAAGATTCCTAATAAAAGCGGCATCTGTTTTCATTTTAAACTTTCAAAGGAGCCATTGTGAAAGACGAGTTGCTGAATCTAAAGACCTATTATCACACGTTACTTGAAAAAGATGTGAAAGACATCAATTATGGAATAGAAACCTTTTTCCTTCAATGGGGCGAACTTTATGGCAAAACGGATAAGCCAAAAGTTTTGTTCATAGGGAAGGCGATGAATGGATGGGTGTCTGGTAATGTGCGATCGGTAGACGACCTTTTTAATGAAAAGAACGGTTATTGTATTTTCAATCGAGGTGACCAATTAGAATGGGTCGAGAATTTAGCGGGTGCGAAAAGTGGTTATAATACTCGGAAGTCGCAATTCTGGAGTCTTATAAGGGAATTTTCAAAAGAATTATTTAAAGAGAATGATTGGTACAAATATGTTGCCTGGACTAACCTGTATAAAATCTCTCCTGAAGAATGGAATCCCGATAGTGAGCTAAAAGATTTACAGCTTAAAACCTGTACGGAACTTTTAAAACGCGAAATTGAAATTCTCAAACCTTCCCATGTTATCTTTTTAACATCTGACTGGGAAAGAAATTTTCTTAAATCACTTGGAATTTCCGATATAGAATGGAAATATGAGCCGTGGGATCCTGATCCGAACAAATGTCCTTACAAAAGTCGTTATGCTATTAGTAACGGTGTTACATACATACGTTCGTTGCACCCTCAGGGGAAAAAAATAGGGATGCACTCAGACGCCCTACTAAACATTGTTGACCCAATCCCCAAAGCCGAGGGTTCCTAATATCTCGGCCTCGGCGTTTCCGGGCGGGGATTAAGACCAGGACATCCATAGCGCGGCGGCAAAAAATATTTAACATAGTGATCTGCACAGTGTGGTTTATAGACTTGGGAGTTTCCATCAATTAAAAAGGGATTTACATGAAAAACTATCTGGTACAGCTTATTGCCGGAATGGGGTTGCTGGTTTCATTAATGCAGACAACAGCAAATGCGCAATGGGTGACAAATGGGCCATATGCGAAGAATATTTATGCACTTGTGGTGAGCGGGAGCACTATCTTTGCCGGGACTGATGGCAGCGGTGTCTATCTTTCCACCAATAACGGAACCAGCTGGACTCCGGTCAATTCGGGTCTCACAGGTGATGCCTTAGATGTCACATCACTTGCGGTGAGCGGGAGCACTATCTTTGCCGGGACTGAAACCGGTGTATATCTTTCCACCAATAACGGAACCAGCTGGACTCCGGTCATTTTATATCCCACAGCCTTAGAGGTCTCCTCTCTTGCGGTGAGTGGGAGCACTATCTTTGCTGGGACCGGTGATGGAGTTTTCCGTTCCACCAATAACGGAACCAACTGGACTCAGGTCGATTCGGGTCTCACGGGTGGTACCGCTGGTAATGGCTTAGATGTCCAGTGTCTTGCGGTTAGCGGGAGCACTATCGTTGCCGGGACTTTTCATGGTGTTTATCTTTCCACCAATAACGGAACAAGCTGGACTCTGGTGAGTGGTGCAAGTTTAGATGTTATGTCACTTGTGGTGAGCGGGAGCACTATCTTTGCCGGGACTGACACCGGCGGTGTTTATCTTTCCACCAATAACGGAACAAGCTGGACTCCGGTCAATTCGGGTCTCACGGGTGGTGGCCTAAAGGTCTACTCACTTGCGGTGAGCGGGAGTGCTATCTTTGCCGGGACTTATTATGGTGTTTATCTTTCCACCAATAACGGAACAAGCTGGACTCCGATCAATTCGGGCCTCACAGGTGACGCCATAGATGCCACATCACTTGCTGTGAATGGAAGCGCTGTCTTTGCCGGGACTGATGATGGTGTTTATCTTTCCACCAATAACGGAACAAGCTGGACTCCGGTCAATTCGGGTCTCAGTTATGGATTAAATGTCCAGTGTCTTGCGGTGAGCGGAAGCACTATCTTTGCCGGGATTCCTGCAGGGGGTGTTTTCTTTTCCACCAATAACGGTACAAGCTGGACTTCGGACAATTCGGGTCTTACGGGTTCTGGCTTATATGTCTCGTCACTTGCGGTGAGCGGAAGCAATATCTTTGCCGGGACTATGGGCGGCGGCGTTTATTTCACCAATAACGGCTGGACTCCGGTCAATTCAGGTCTTAAGGGTGCTGGCTTATATGTCTGGTCACTTGCGGTGTGCGGAAGCAATATCTTTGCCGGGACTGATACCGGTGTTTTCCTTTCCACCAATAACGGAACAAGCTGGACTCCGGTCAATTCGGGTCTCACGGGTAACGCCTTAGATGTCATGTCACTTGCGGTGAGCGGGAGTACTATCTTTGCCGGGACTGACGCCGGTGTTTTCCTTTCCACCAATAACGGAACAAGCTGGACTCCGGTCAATTCGGGTCTCACGGGTGATGCCTTAGATATCAGGTCACTTGAGGTAAGCGGGAGCACTATCTTTGCCGGGACTGACACCGGTGTTTTCCTTTCCACCAATAACGGGAATAGCTGGACACCGGTCGATTCGGGTCTCACGGGTTATGGCTTAGATGTCTACTCATTTGTGGTGAGCGGGAGTACTATCTTTGCCGGGACTTATGACGGGGTATGGTCTAGGCCACTTTCACAAATGCTCCCTGCTCCAAGTGCTCCTCTGCTCTCCAGCCCCGCTAATGGAGCAATGAACCAGCCAATATCATCCACGCTGAGTTGGGGAACGGTTTCCGGGGCTACTTCATATTCAATAACGGTGTATACTTCGAATTCATTTTCGTCGACTATAAGTGCGCAAAGTGGATTGAATTCCGGAAGCTGCAACATTACAGGTCTCGCTGCAAGCACAACCTACTATTGGAAGGTATCAGCAACAAATATAGCTGGAACTTCAGCATGGTCGAGCACATGGAATTTTACCACAGTCCCACCAGTTCCGGGAATTCCAGTGCTTTCCTCTCCGGCCAATGGCGCCCTAAATTTGCCATCGTCGGTAACGCTGAGTTGGGGAACTGTCTCTGGAGCTACTTCCTATAACATGCAACTTTCTACAAATATATCCTTTGCAAATACTTTAACATCACAAGTAAATCTTACCAATGGGAGCACTGCTATAACCGGACTCAAGAACAATACCAGCTACTATTGGCGAGTCGCAGGGATAAATGCCGGTGGTTCTTCAGCTTGGTCGAATGCATGGAGTTTTTCAGTGAATTATACCTCAGTCCTGAATCTTTCGGAATCTGTCATTCAGCCTTCATTCAGCCTGAGAAACGGGATGGTCGCATACTCCTTGAACACGCAATGCCCGGTTGAAATCCGGATCTATGACATTCTTGGCAAGAAGATCTTCCAATTCAACCGTATGCAGTCAGCAGGTCAGTATTCTCTCTTACTAAGAACCCTGAGCCTTCCGGCAAATCTGTATATCGTGCATTTCAAGGCTGGTAGTGTGGACAGGTTAGTTCGATGCATCGAGCGGTAAGTAATTCTTTATAAGTCTTGCGAGTAAGAGAACTCCGGAGTGTATGGAGTTGGCGAGTATGGCGGTAAGGATTGGTGGGTGATGGCTTTTCCAGAAACTGAGCAAAGAGGCGTAATGTTCAATTCATATGCCATAAAACAAGCTGTAAGATGGCAACAAGGGCAATTATGGTTTTATGCGTTATAATTGAATTCGAATAATCTTCTTATACTTTAGCAAAAGGGGTATGGGCTAAGCGGCTCATGCCCCTTTTTTATTTATGGGGTTTGCAAAACATGTCAGCGCCAAAGAAAGAACTAAATGAATCCATCATCTATGATCTTGCAAAGATTTATTGCACCATGAATGAAATCGCATCGGTATGCGATTGCAGCGTCGATACACTATAACGTAGATACGCGGATATCATAAAAAAAAGGACAGGGATGAGGGTAAATGCAGATTGAAAAGGCTCCACTGGAAGGCCGCAGATGCATCGTGGGTTCCCCGACCTCCTCCCATGCCCCCCTCTTCCACGAGAAGAGGTATTTTAAAAGCAACAAAATCCAAACATTTCGGCAGGAGGCGGCGCATTCCCGCAACGCTCACATGCAGTACCAGAAACTTTTCGCTTAATTAGTCCTCTCAGGGTTACCTCTTGTTAATTGCATGCCTCGAATCTCCCCACGAATCATACCCTATTTCCCTCCCCGCTCCGGCAATCCTGATCTGCAGGCAACTCCGGCACTGGTCCGCCGACTCATCGAGGCAGGGTTTGCCGTCGTAAAGCTGATAGTCGTGCCGGACCTCGGTGGGCGTGAGCTGCGGCATGATGATATTCGCCCCCCACGACAGCGCCTTTTCGCGGCCCTCGGGATCGATGGCCTGGAGCGCCGTCGCTGCGGCGATGTTGACATCCTCGAGCAGGAGCCGCGCTGCGGCAATCATGCGCAGGGCGAGATCGAAACGATCCGCGGCCGTTCGCTCATGAACGTCGCGCCACGCCGACAGCGGCGTATCGTGATGCATGATGTACGGGCCCATGCCGATCATGTCGATGTCGATATCCCTGAAAAAGAGAAGATCGTCGGCAAGCTGCTCTACGGTCTGTCCCGGCAACCCGATCATGACGCCGGTCCCGACCTGAAACCCTGCGCGCCGGAGCGCGTTCAGGGATTCGATCCTGTCCGGAAGGCGCATGTTTGCCGGGTGAAGCCTTTTGTAAAGTTCAGGGCTGGTAGTTTCGATCCGCAGGAGATAGCGGTGGGCGCCGGCAGCGAAAAAGCGGCGATAGGTCGCTTCGCTCTGCTCACCGACACTCAGGGTTATGCCGAGGCCCTCAGGCATGGCGGGAGTCCGACTCTTATCCTTTATAGCCGCCACGATTTCTTCGACAAAGCCGATGAACTTCTCGTCGCATCGTTCGCCCGATTGCAGCACCACCGAGCCATACCCCTGCTCCCCGCACCAGAGCGCGGCTTCGATAATTTTCTCCTTCGTCAGGACATACCGCGCCACGCGGCGATTACTCTTCCTGATACCGCAGTAGAGGCAGTCATTGTCGCAGAGATTTGAAAATTCGATGAGCCCCCGAAAATAGACTTTGTTACCGCAACAGCGAAGGAGTGTTTCCTCGGCCGCCCCCCGGATGCGTTCGAGCTCCAGCCTGTCGGGCGTTGCAAGAATATGGATGAGGTCGTTCTTGTTCATACTACGAATGGTAAGCCCTCTGCCGGTTACTTTTAAAAATGTCAAGCGCCGCCGGAAAGGGCCCGAGCGCCCGCTCGAAGATCCCCAGGGAAAAGGCAATGGTCAAGCCGTAATTGGTTATCGGTACACCGGCATCGCGACAACGGGCAATGCGGGAGAGCACCTCTCGCCGGTTGGTCATGCAGGCGCCGCAGTGGATCACCAGCTTGAACCCGGACAGGTCGGTTTCAGGAAAATCATGGCCGCGCAAATGCGTAAATTCGAGCTTGCCGCCGACATACTGGGTGAGCCAGCGCGGAATCTTGACAGTACCAATATCCTCGCCGATCGGGTGGTGAGCGCACGATTCGAGCACAAGAACGCGATCGCCGCCTTTAAGCCGGTCAATCGCCATGGCGCCGCGCACCATCTCCGTGAGGTCGCCGGTATAGCGGGCAAACAGGATGGAGAAGGAGGTCATGGGCACAGCCGGCGGCGTATCGGCCGCCACCTTGAGAAACGCCTGCGAATCGGTGATAACAAGCGCCGGCGGCCCATCGAGCCGCGAGAGCGCCTCCAGCAGTTCGCGTTCCTTGACAACGACGCAGAAGCTGTCGTTGTCAAGGAGGTCGCGGATGGTCTGGACCTGCGGCAGGATGAGGCGGCCGCGGGGCGCCTCCTTGTCGATCGGCACGACCAGAACCGCAAACGCTCCGGGAGGAACAAGGTCGGCTGCCAGTGAGGGCAGGGCGACGAAATCTTCGGGAGCGGCGGTGATGAGCGCCTGGCGAAGCCGCCCTACGCCGTCGCCTGAAAGCGCGCAGGTTGATTCGGTATGGAATCCCGACTCCCGGAGGTCCTTGAGAACGGAGTCCGCCGGCGCCGCAAGATCGCACTTATTGAAAACCGCGATAACGGGAACGGCACGGGACTGCAATTCATGCGCAAGGGTCGCCTCGAATGGTCCCCACTCGCCTGCAGCCGTCACGATGATTCCCACATCGACACGGTCAAGTACCTGCCGCGTGCGACTGGTACGCAGATCGCCAAGCACGCCGGCATCATCGAGTCCTGCCGTATCGATAAAAAGCACAGGCCCGAGCGGCAATAGCTCCATCGGTTTTTCCACCGGATCGGTAGTGGTGCCCGCTACCGCAGAAACGATGGAAACATTCTGCTTTGTTATTGCATTGAGGATACTCGACTTGCCGACATTTCGGCGACCGAATATCCCGATATGCAGCCGAAGATTCTTTGGGGCGTTTTGCATGGTTATCCGATCCGGCAAAGGGTTCAAAATTTTGAGCCCTTGCTATTTTGACCCGGTGATGAGTCCCGGCGATCCGAGCCGACAGACTGCCTCCGCCTCTATCGCTGCGTCGAATTGCCCGGCTGAGATGGCTCCGGTCTCTATCGCCATCTCCCTGACCGAAATGCCTCGCAGGCGCGCCCGGGTCATGATGTCGAGCGCCTTTTCGTACCCGATGAGCGGAATAAGCGCAGTGGCCGAGGCAGTGGCATTTTGGACGCCAAGCGCGCAGCGTTTTTCATCCGCCTTCATCCGATCGATACACCGTGTCGACAGGTGTTTACACCCGGCCGCCAGGACGTCGATACTCTCCAGAAGGCAGTGTGCAATGAGCGGGAGATGGTGGTTGAGCTCCAGATTGCCCGATGCCGCAGCCATGGTTATAGTCGTGTCGAGGCCGAAAACCAGGAGGGCGGCCTGTGTGGCAGCCTCGGGGATAACCGGGTTGACTTTGCCGGGCATGATCGACGATCCGGTCTGCAGCGGTTCCAGGACAATCTCTCCAATACCGCAATCAGGACCGCTGGCAAGCAGACGGATGTCGTTTGCAATTTTGAAGAGAGACGCGGCTGAGGCCTTCAGGATTCCCGATACTTCTACAAAGACATCGGCATTCTGCGTCCCATCGATGAGATTCTCCGCCCGGGCGAATCCGATTCCGGAAAGGTTACGCAGCTCTTCGGTTACCCGGAAGATAAACTCCCGTGGAGCCCCGAGGCCGGTACCGATCGCGGTGCCGCCCAGGTTGATGACGCGCAACCGTTCCTCGCACTTGTAGATACGCCAGCGGTCGCGGCCGAATGCTTCCGCCCAGGCGCCGATCTCGCGCCCAAGGGTGAGGAGCACGGCGTCCTGCAGCTCGGTGCGTCCGATTTTTACGATGCCGGCAAACTCCTTCTCCTTGCGCTGGCACGCCTCCTGAAGAGCGACCACCGCCCGTTCCAGTTCGTGCAGGCGGCGAATGCTTGCCAGGCGAAGGGCGGTCGGGAAGGTGTCATTCGTGGACTGGTGCCGGTTCACATCGTCGATCGGGGAGATTGTTGCATAGTCTCCGACCGGTCGGCCAAGGATCTGCAAGGCCCGGTTCGCGATGACCTCATTTACATTCATGTTGGTTGAGGTTCCCGCCCCTCCCTGAAGGGCATCGACCGTGACCTGCCCCGATAATTTTCCCTCTGCCATCTCACGGCACGCGGCTTCAATGGCCTCGGCCTTTGGCCGGTCTTGCCATACGCCGATCGCCCGGTTGGTCCGACAACAGGCAAGTTTCACCATGCCGTAGGCAGCGATAAGCCCGGCATGAACCGGCCTTCCCGCAATGGAGAAATTTTCGACCGCCCGGGCAGTATGGATTCCGGCTAACGAGGCTGCCGGAATTTGCTTTTCGCCGAGAAGGTCGTGCTCTGTTCTAAAGGTATTGTCGGTCATGATTAAGTAGCAATTTCCCTTGATCTTAACTTTGTGCGATTATTGGCATTCCAGCCTTTAGAATGCAATAATCTTACTAAATAAGGCATTATTAGCAAAAAACATCCCTTTTTCCACTTTTTACCTTTTTGATTATTTCCTCGGTTCGAACGCGCGCGGTAGCGGTCATCCCGGTGAGCGCCTTCTGAATCTGAGCCTCGCCGATTTTCTTCGCCTCATCGCTTCCGTAGTCGATAAGGTATTCGAGGAAGGTTGAGACTGCGTTCGGGTCGCAATGCTCCTTGATCTCCCCCGGCTTCGCGAGGTCCATGAAATCGGCGCCGGTACGGCCGAGACGATAGCAGCCGGTGCAGAAGGAGGGGATATACCCCATGGACGCAACGTCGCGAATCACCTCGTCGAGCGGACGATGGTCGCCGAGCGAAAACTGCCCGTCCGCAGCGGTGAGTTCGGTGGAAGAGTAGCCGCCAGGATTGGTCCGCGATCCTGCGGAAATTTGCGAGACCCCGAGAGCGAACGTTTCATTGCGCATGGCCGAGCTCTCGCGGGTTGACATAATGATACCCGTATACGGCACGGCAAGTCGCAGGATCGCCACGATCTTCCGGAAATCGGCGTCCGACACCGGATGGAGCGGCCGCGAAGCCAGGTCCGATCCGGTTGCCGGTTCCATACGCGGAACGCTGATCGTATGCGGCCCGACCCCGAATCTCGCTTCAAGGTGGTTGATATGCTGGAACATTGCCAGGAGTTCGAACTTCCAGTCGTACAAGCCGAACAGCACACCGATGCCGACATCGTCGACCCCTCCCTCCATGGCCCGGTCGAACACGCCGACACGCCAGTCATAGTCACGCTTCTTCCCGCCGAGATGCACTGCGGCATAGGTGGCGTGGTGGTAGGTCTCCTGGAAGCATATATAGGTACCGATTTTCGCCGCCTTGAGTTGCCGGAACTCCTCGACCGACGCCGGGGCGACTTCAACATTCACCCGACGGATCTCCCCGCCGCCGCGCTTTACCGAATAGACGGTTTCGATCGAATCGAGCAGGTAATCGAAACTGGATTTCGCGTGCGTCTCTCCGGTAAGGAGGAGAAGGCGCTTATGCCCCTGGTCGACGAGGAACTCTACCTCGCGCCGGATCTCGTTCTGCGAAAGCGCTTTGCGGGTGATGAGCCGGTTCTTCGCCCGGAAGGCGCAGTAGGCGCACTCGTTGGTGCACAGGTTCGATACGTAGAGCGGCGCGAAGAGCACAAGCCGCCTGCCGTAAATATGTTCCTTGACCGCCTTCGCCGTTGTAAATATCTTCTCGATGTGTTCGGGATCCTCGGTGGCGATAAGGGTGGCAATCTCCGTCGGCAGGAGCCCCCTCGCCTCGGCGGCCTTGGTGAGGATCTCATCGATCCGGGCCAGCGAGGGGTTCCTGTTCTCCTCGATAGTTTTCTCGATCAGTTGTTCGTCGATAACCGGCATTGCTGAATTATTGGTCATTTTTACATCTCTTTTCATAAGGCACCCCCGCAGGGATGCCCTTAAATTTACGCGAAGTGTACTTTATTGTTGTCAACTCTCCAACCCTCCAACTCTCTCCAACCCTCTAACTATCTTTCGCCAGGGCCGATTTGACCGATACCCCCGGAATCTGACCCAGCCTGCCGGTGAGCGCGCCGATTTCTTCATTGGTCGCATCCACGACAACCGTGATGACCGAGTAGGTTCCCCGCACATTCGGTACTCCGGTGCGAACCACGATATTCTTTCCGAAATCCGAGAGCGCCCGGTTGACCGCCTCTGCATGCTCGGTCCGGTTCTCGATAATGATGCCGACAAATCCAATTCTCTTATCCATCGGTTTCTCCTCTTGTCTAAAAGGTTACCTGCCCCGGCTCCCCCCCAAAAAAAAACCCGCCCCTGCACACTGCCGGGAACGGGATTTTCAGTACTACCCCCGTCCCCTTGGCTGCCGGATCATCCCTTGGCCGCAGGAACTATAACTGTCTTTTTAAAACCTACATCATGCCGGTCATCCGGAATCTATCGCTTATACTCCGGTATCGGCTTATAGGTGGTATGGAGCAGCTTGTGCGACTGCTTGCCGCCGGGATCCTTGAGAAATTCGGCATAGAGCGCCTTGACGCTCGGGTTCTCGTGCGAGTACCGGATCGGTTTTTCCCGGTCGTCCAGATAGAGACCCTCGCCGCGCAACCGGCGCGTTTCGTCGGTAATCCCGTACGGCTGTCCGCCGCCGCCCACGCACCCTCCCGGGCACGCCATGACCTCGATGAAGTGGAAGGGCGTTTCACGGCCCTCCGCCCTGGCCTGCCTGACCTCGGCAAGCACCGATTCCACATTGCTCAGGCCGTGAGCAACGGCCACCTTAACCGAATGCTCATTGACCTGCACGGTACCTTCCTTGACTCCGGAAAGTCCGCGGACATTTTCGAAGTCCACATTCTTGAGTTTTCCGCCGGTTATGTAGTCGTAGGCCGTGCGCAGCGCCGCTTCCATGACGCCCCCGGTGACGCCGAAGATGGTGCCGGCGCCGCTGTATTCGCCGAGCATGTGGTCGGGTTCTTCATCGGGAAGATTCTTGAAGTCGATGCCCGCCTGCTTGATCATGCGGGCAAGCTCGCGCGTCGTGATGGAAACGTCGATATCCTGCACCCCGGAGGCGAACATCTCCTTCGACCGTTTCACCTCGTGCTTTTTCGCCGTGCAGGGCATGATCGAGACCATGAACATCGAAGCCTGGTCGATCCGCCGCTTTCGCGCGAAGTAGGTCTTGGCCAGCACCCCGACGATCTGGTGGGGTGATTTGCACGAGGAAAAATGGCTCACCATATCCGGATAGAACTTTTCCATGAAATCAACCCACGCCGGGCAGCAGCTCGTGATGAGCGGCAAGGTCTCGGGTGCCGTGGTGAACCGCTTGACGAACTCGGTCGCTTCCTCGACTATGGTTACGTCGGCCCCGAAATTCGTGTCGAATACCGCCTTGAAGCCCATGCGGCGCAAGGCAGCGTAAAGCTTCCCGGTGACGAGCGCGCCGGACTCGAACCCGAACGCCTCGCCGAGGGCGACGCGGACGGCCGGGGCAATCTGCACAATGCAGTAGCGATTCTTATCGCGCAATTGCTCCCAGACGATGCCGGTTTCGTCGTGCTCGATAATGGCGCCGACCGGGCAGTGCGCCGAGCACTGTCCGCAATGAACACAGGGCGATTCGGCAAGCTGGATGTCGCCCGCCGGCGACATGCGCGTATCGATTCCCCGTTCGAGCATGGACAGCGCCCAGACATTCTGCATCCGCTGGCAGACGTCGATACACCGTCCGCACGAGATGCATTTACGCGGTTCGAGCACGATAGCGCCGGTGGAGCTGTCGGAAGGAAGATCGGGAACCGACGAAGCGAAGCTCTCGGCGCGGATACCGAAGTCTGCGGCAAGCCGCTGCAATTCGCAATTCTGGTTGCGTCCGCAGGTGAGGCATTCGTTCGGGTGGCGGGAGAGTATGAGCTCAATGACCGAACGCCGGATATCCACGATCTCGGGATCATGCGTCGTGACGGCCATGTCCTGTTCGAGCGGTGTACAGCAGGAACGAAGCATTTTATTGGATCCCGCGATCTTGACAATGCAGATACCGCAGGCAGCTGTAGCCGGGAGGTCGGGATGCTTGCAGAGGGTCGGGATCCGGATCTGCACCTTGCGAGCAGCGTCAAGAATCGAGGTGCCCTCGGGCACGGTTACCGTGATACCGTTTATCGTTGCACGAACCATTGTTATCTCCTATCTACCGCTTCGAATTTGCACACTTCATAACATTTGCCGCACTTGATGCAGACATTCTGGCCTACCGTATAGCCCACCTGCCGGTCACCCGTTATCGCATTCACCGGACAGTTTACAACACAGAGCCGGCATCGCTTGCACGCCTGCGGGTTGATGACATACTGAAGGAGGCTGGTGCATTTGCCTGCCCGGCATTTCTTTTCAACCACATGCTCCTCAATCTCCTTCATGAAATACTGGAGCGTGGACAGGACCGGATTGGGAGCACTCTGGCCGAGCCCGCACAGCGACGCCTTCTGCATTGCAACCGCAAGGCGCCTGATGCTGGTGATATCTTCCTGAGACCCCTTGCCGTCCGCAATCTTTTCGAGAAGGAGAAGCATCTGGAAACCGCCGATCCTGCACGGCGAGCATTTCCCGCACGACTCATCGACGCAGAAGCCCAGGTAAAATTTGGCAATATCGACCATGCAGTCATTTTCGGTAAGGGCAATCATACCGCCTGAGCCCATGATGGAGCCGAGGGCCTGCAGATGCTCGTAGCTCACCGGGGTATCGAAGTGCTCGGCAGGAATCATGCCGCCCGACGGACCGCCGGTCTGGATGGCCTTGATGGGTTTTCCATCGGCACTGCCGCCGCCAAGACCCTCGACGATCGACCGCAGGGTGGTACCCATCGGAATCTCCACAAGACCGGAGTTGCGAACACCGCCGGTGAGTGCAAAGACCTTGGTGCCTTTGGATTTTTCCGTTCCCATGCGCGCAAAGTCGCCCGGACCATTCAGGAGGAGGTAGGAGACATTCGCCATGGTTTCAACATTGTTAATGACGGTGGGTTTGCCCCACAGGCCGTAGTCGGACGGATACGGAGGACGCGGCCGGGGGGTTCCCCGGCGACCCTCGATCGAGGCGATAAGCGCCGTCTCTTCTCCGCAGACGAAGGCGCCGGCGCCAAGGCGGATTTCGCAATCAAAAGAGAATTCCGAGCCGAGAATTTTCTCTCCAAGCAATCCGACCCCGTAAGCCTTGTCTATAGCGAGTTGAATTCGCTTGATGGCGAGCGGATACTCGGCCCGTATATAGAACATGCCCTTCTTTGCCCCGACGGCATAGGCGATGATGGTCATGCCCTCGATGATGGCATAAGGATCGCCCTCAAGGACGCTGCGGTCCATGTAGGCTCCCGGATCGCCTTCATCGGCGTTGCAGACGATATACTTTTCGTCCCCGAATGCCTTGCGCGCAAGCGACCATTTGAGCCAGCACGGGTAGCCCGCGCCGCCCCGGCCGCGAAGGCCAGAGGCTTTGACCTCCTCGATGACTTGTTCCGGCGTAAGGTCGAATAGACAGCGGCTAAGTCCCTGATAGCCGCCGACCCCGAGGTAGTCGTCGATGTTTTCCGGGTCCACTTTCCCGCAATTGCGCAAGACGATTCGAACCTGCTCGACGACCGTGTGACGGGTCAGTTCTTCGATCACCGTGCCCTGCTTCAGGGTAGTTTCAATAATCCTGTCGATGTCCTCGGACCGCACATTCACATAGCAGGGACCTTCGGGCAGAATTTTCACCGCCATGCCGGCGTTATAAATGCCCAGATCAGCGGCACGCACCGCCTGGACCGTACCATCGAGCCCGGCGTCACGCAATTTTTTAACCCACTGGGCATGTGCCTCCCGCGTTGCATCGCCGGTTCCGGCGGTATCTTTTATCAGGACTATGGTTCTATTCATGGAGCAGATGTTCCTTTCACAGCCATGGCATAGATATGATCGTTCAGGAGCCGCCTGTCGCCCAGATGTTCCTCCACAATGCGGTGTGCGATGTCCGGAGTCACCTGTCCATAGAGCACCGGGGGCACCCCCTCGATGCTTACCTCGACGAGCGGTTCGGCGTAGCAGAGACCATTGCAGCCGCAGCGCTCTACGGCAACTTCGGGATGCGCCCTCCCGATCTCTTCTTTCAGGAGGTCAAAGATCTTCTGCGCCCCGGCAGCAATCCCGCAGGAACTCATGCCTACCTTAACATAGGAGCCTGCAGCCCGGCCGGTCGATTCCCGGCTATTCTTTTTCAATAGTTCCCGTGTCAGTTTTTCCATTTATCGCGACTCCTTCCTTATACTTGGAGAGGATCTCCACGACTTGGGTCTTTTTAACCTTACCGTGAATTTCTCCGTTTACCGTCATGACCGGTGCGAGACCGCAGCATCCGAGGCAGCGGACTGCGTCGAGGTGGAAAACACCGTCGGGAGTGGTCTGCCCAATCGTGATGTTCAGCCTTTCGCTGATTTCGTCCAGGATGTCCGGCGCGCCCTTGAGGTAGCACGCGGTTCCCATACAAACTGCAATATTGAACTTTCCCGGCGGTTGCAGCTTGAAATAATTATAAAAGGTGATGACCTCATAGATCCTGGCAAGCGGAACATCGATGATCCGCGAGAGCTCCATCGCGACATCGCGCGGGATGTAGCCGTACTTGCTCTGAACCTCATGGAGCACCATGATGAGGCTCCCCTTTTTATCGCTCCATCTGGCGGCAATTTCACTTAATACCTTGGTATGGACGGTTACCTCTGCCATGGACGCTCCTCGAAATACGTTATATATACTGCCGCCGTTACGGCATTATTTCCTTATTATATTAAACATGCAGGGTAATTGCAAGTCAGGTGACTATTGTCACGAAACCGTGCTCGGCCCAGCTTCATAAAATACACCATGAGAAATTTGAAGTCAATATTTATTGTGATTATAAGTGCAATAAAATATTAATGTTTTACTATAATGCTTTTTTCCTTTGAGTAGTTCACTATTGGTCGTTATAATACTATAATTAATGTGAAAAGTGGTACAAAAATGTTGCCACTTTATCTGCGCCCAGCTATTTTATGTTATTGCCGTCACAAAAAAAACCGGCTCCGGGGGATTTCATGGTTGCAAAAAAAAACTGTATCCTGCGTCTCTCACGGTATAAGAACGAGCTCTACCGGTTCAAGAAGCTTGGATTCATTAAGATTTTTTCCGAGTATCTGGCCGATGCCGTCGGTGTGACCAGTGCACAGGTCCGCAAAGATTTCTCCCTGTTCGACATTTCCGGCAACAAGCGCGGCGGCTACACCATCGATGCGCTCATAGAAAAACTTAACGTCATTCTCGGAAAAAACCAGATCCAGAAGGTCGTGGTGGTCGGCGCCGGAAACCTGGGGACAGCACTTCTCAGATACAAAAACTTTGCAAAACAGGGAATCAGGATCGAAGCTGCATTCGACCTCGATCCGGCAAAGGGCTCCCAGAAATCCGGCGTACCGGTGCGCCCCATGACCGAGCTCGAAACATTCCTGCGCCGGAACGATATAAAAATCGGAATCCTCTGCGTTCCTGAAGTTGCCGCCCAGAGCGTATTTGATGCAATGGTCAACGGAGGCATCAGGGGGGTACTGAACTTTTCGCCCATCCAGCTCAAGACCCCGGCCGATTGCATCGTGACCAACGTAAACCTTGAGGTCGAGCTCGAAAACCTCATCTACTTTGTTACTGCAGGGCAATCCGCAAAGTAAACTTACGCCGGATAGCGGGCCATCCCGCATCAGGTAGATCCGCCGAGCATGATCTTATGAAGCAGCCATTTAGTTTCCAGCCGAGTTCGCTCCCCCTTTGAAATGACATGATGACCCTGGTTTTCCCGCAGAAAATCGAGGAGCGTGGCCACCGGAACAAACCAGCCGTTTTTTTTGCTCAGCCGGGTCATCAGGCGTTTAAACCCGGCATCGAGGGTGTTGTTCCAGAATCGGTTTCCTGCATGCGTATACATGATGCAGGCGCCTCCCTCGGCCTCCAGCCGGTCCTGGTTTTTTTCGGAAATCATCCTGGTAAAGGAATCGACATCCGCACCCTCAGTCGAGGGAAACCAGTATTTGACACAGGGACGCAGCGGATCGTGGTAGGGCATGAAGGGACAGGCCTTGAGGGTATTGATTTCATTGTATACGAAATTACGCACATACGTTACCCTATCCCGGCAGATATCCCCCCAGAACAGCGGATCTCCTTGAATATGCCCGCGAAAATTCTCGGCATGGTTTTTTCCCATCAGCGCCGTGTAGAGCATACGGTTGATCCCGCTTAATCGTTCGGCTCCCCAGTAAATTGATTCCCCGCATGCCGCGTGATTGGAAAGGGTGGCGGGATCCCGGTCGAAAAGAGCGCGGAACGTCTCGAAGCCCTTTTCGGTCTGCGCCCGGTTTGAGGTAGCGGAGGAGACATTATGGAGTCCTATTTCGAACCCCTGATCCCGCAATTGCAGAACCCAATCCAGATAAGGTTTATCTTCGCAGGTGGATCCGGCCCCCGGAAGGCGGTTTTCCCCTTTAACAGTCCAGACCGATTTCGTTGTTCTGAAGCCGCAGTCCCTCAAGAAATCGTAGAACGGAAGCCCGTTTTGCAGATTGGTTTTATCGGTATCGTCGAATATGGTAAAGGCAAACCGCTTCTTATCGGGCCATTCGATTCGATTCATCGGACCGGCTGCGCTTCCGCCGGGCAATACTGCCATGCAGGCAAACTTCTTTCGGCAATGTCCGGTACTTTCATGACAGAATCCCCGGTTTTATTATCTCGGCACGGTTATGCTTAAGGAGATAATTTAATTTTCGCGAACGAAAAAGTCAATGGGGATCGCCTTCCGGCGGCGATTATGCGCAGATGTCTATGCTAGCGTTTCTCGCGCGCCCGGACATTCCCCGGGGCGCTCTCGCAGTCCTTGTCAAGGATGTTCCTCGCTTCCCGCAATTGATTCGCCACACTTTTTTCCCCGGTTCCGCCGGCAATGGTACGATGCCGGATTGCCTCGGTCCAGGAGAGGCATTTCTTAACATCCTCGCGGAAAAGGGGAGAGAAGGCCTTGAAAGCGGTCAGCGTCAGCTCGGCGAAGCTGGTTTTCTTTTCAATGCAATGGGCAACCATGGCGCCGACCACCTTGTGCGCCTGACGGAATGGAAGCCCGCGATTCACGAGGTAATCGGCCAGGTCGGTAGCGAGGAGCAGCGGGTCGAGCTTATTTCCGATGCTGCCGGCATTGACGGTGAGTGTGGCAAGCACCTGCGTGAACACCTCGATGACCATGCGGATCTGTGTCAGCGAATCGAAGAGCGGTTCCTTGTCCTCCTGCAAATCCTTATAATAGGCGAGCCCGACCCCTTTGACGGTCGCGGCACAACGCATATAGTTGCCGATAAAGCGCCCGCTTTTGCCGCGGATGAGTTCGAGTGAATCCGGGTTTTTTTTCTGCGGCATCATGCTTGATCCGCTCGACCAGGCGTCGTCGAGTTCGATAAAGGAAAATTCCCGTGAGGACCAGATGATGAGGTCTTCCGCCTGGCGGCTCAGGCTGATGCCGATCGAGGCGACTGCAGCCAGCGTTTCGAGCAGGTAGTCTCGCGAGGCAACGCCGTCGAGGCTGTTTTCCGTCGCCTTTGCAAATCCAAGCTCTTCGGCAATTTTCCGGCGGTCAATCGCAAAACCGCTCCCCGCGACGGCTCCCGATCCCAGGGGACAGGCGCCGGCGGCCGATTGCGCATGGGAGAGCCGGGTTTTCTCCCGCTCAATGACATAAAAGAATGAAAGCCAGTAGTGGGCAAGCAAAATCGGTTGTGCCTGCTGCAGGTGCGTATATGCCGGGATCACGACCGGAAGGTCCTGTTCGGCGCGCACGATGAGGGCCTGCTGTAACCGGGTAAGGAGCGCATGAATTTCGGGCAGTGTTTTCCGGATATGGAGCCGCACATCGGTCGCCACCTGGTCGTTCCGCGAACGTCCGGTATGGAGCTTCGCTCCGGCCTCGCCGATTCGCTCGGTGAGGAGCCGTTCAAGCGCCATGTGAATATCCTCGTCCGCCGCATCAAAGACGAGGGTGCCTTTCTTGTATTCCGCCGCCAGGGAGCGAAGCCCTTTCACGATCTGCAAGGACTCTTTTCCGGTAAGTATCCCGGCGCCGGTGAGCGCATGGGCCCAGGCGATCGACCCCTCGATGTCCTCCTCGATGAGCGCCTTGTCAAAAGACAGGGAATTGTTGAATGCCTCCATAAGACGGTCGGTCGGCTTTTTGAAACGTCCATCCCACATTTTCATTGGCATATTCCTTTAACCCGCATCTGGAGCGTTTTCCTGCCGTTCCATTCATTCTCGTCTAGCGCAAAGGCCAGCGAGAACGAGGGCGCCGCCTTGAGTTCGTCGAGCCGGTCTCCAAAATTGAAGGCGATGGCATCCATGACGAGGGCGCCGGAGGTCACGGTCATCTTGACATGCTTGTTACCCGATCCCACGATCCGGGGAGCGTACCGGTGGTGCAGGTCCCGGCAGTACAGAATCGGCTGCATGTTCCCCGGCCCGAACGGCTCCATGCCCCTGATGCAGGAAAAGAGTTCGGGCGTCAGGGCCGACAGCGGAACTTCCGCATCGGCCCAAACCGAAGGGCACAGACTTTCCGGCGATACGCTGCTTGCCACGACGGCGTTGAAGCGCTCGCGGAAAGCGCCGATACGGGCGCTCCGGCAGGTCATCCCGGCGGCAGCCGCATGGCCGCCGAATTCGTCGAGCAGGTCGGCGCATTCGGCAAGGGCATCGAGGAGATGCAGTCCCGGAATACTGCGGCCGGATCCGCGTGCCGAGCCGTCCGGAGCAATCGCGAAAAGAATAGCGGGCCGGTGAAATTTTTCCACGAGTTTGGAGGCCACGATGCCGATAACGCCGGGGTGCCAGGCGGCATTTCCCGCGACGATGGCTATATCGTGCTCGTCGTCGCAGTTGGCGGTAACCCAGGCGTCGGCCTCATCCCAGACCGTGCTGTCGATGGCACGCCGTTCGGAATTTGCATTACGCAATTCACGCGCGCAGGCTGCGGCGATTCCGGCGTCTTCGGTCAGGAGCAATTCCACGGCGCGCCGGGGGTCGCCGATCCTGCCCGCCGCGTTGATACACGGGGCAAGCTGGAAAACCGCTTCACTGGTCGAAAATTTTTTCCCGGAGAGCCCCTGCTGTTCGATAAGCGCGGCAAGGCCGACGTTTTTGGTCGCATGCATCCGCTCGAATCCGAACCGGGCGATAATACGGTTTTCACCGACGAGCGGGACAATATCCGCCGCAGTTCCGAGCGCTGCAAGGTCGAGGAATTGCTCCCAGAACGGGAACCCCTTTCCCGTTGCCTGCGCGAGCGCCTGGCAAAGCTTGAACACGACGCCGACCCCGGCAAGGTCCCGGTCGGGATAGTTGCAGGAGACAACCTTGGGGTTGAGTATGGCCAGTGCGGCGGGAAGCGTCTCCTTGGGTTCATGGTGATCGGTCAGGATGACATCGAGCCCGAGCCCGGTCGCGAGCGCGACCTCATGAACGGCCGTAATGCCGCAATCGACGGTGACAATGAGGCTCGCTCCGCTTTCGGCAATCTGCCGCACACCGGCGGCGGAAACGCCGTAGCCATCGATAAGACGATAGGGAAGGAGGTAATCAACCGCAGCACCCAGGAGCCGAAGGCAGCGGGTGATGAGCGCGGTCCCGGTTATTCCGTCAACGTCATAATCGCCATAAACCGTTATTTTTTCACCCTTCTCAATTGCCTGGCGGATGCGGTTGACCGCCTTTTCCATTGCGGTGAAGCGAAAGGGGTCGATAAAGCCGTCCTTCGACGGCTGGAAAAACTCCCGGCATGCCTTCGCATCGACCATTCCCCGTGCGACGAGGATTCGTGCGGCCGCGGATGGGATGCGTAGTTCGGTCGCGAGACGGTCGACCGCCGGAGAGTCGGCGCTGCGGACCGCAATCTGTTCGCGGGCTCCCTTGAAAAGGCTCATGAAACCTTTGCCCCCGGCAGTACCGGCTTTTCCGGGGCGAGAAGAATGGGCTTGCCATCGGCACTGCCTGCGGCAAGCAGCATACCTTCGGAGACGTGCCCCATGAGGCTCGCGGGCTGAAGATTGACTATAGCAATAACCTGTTTTCCGATAAGCTCCTCCGGGGTATACGACTCGCCGATTCCCGCAAGGATCTGCCGCGTGCCGCTGCCGATATCAACCTGGAGTCTGATGAGCTTTTTCGACTTTTCGACCTTTTCCGCGGCGACAATCCCGGCGACGCGCAGTTCCACCTTGCGGAATGCATCGATGTCGATGGGTTCCTGCGATGGTCCGGACGTAACCGGCAACGCGGGAGTTTCAGCCGGAGGGAAGAGCGGCGCAACGTCCTCGCCGGTAAGCGGGGTTACGAGCTTCCCGATGGTCCCGAGCGGCCGGTTGGCCAGGGAGAATGCATGATCGCCCCAGGAGAGCGGATGGTCAAGGCCGAGCTGGCCTTCGAGATCCGCAACCAGGGACGGCACCATCGGCTTCAGGAACACCGCCATGGACTTGATGAGGTTGATACAGGTCACCATGATTCCGGCGGCAGCGACCGGGTCGGTCTTGACGAGCTCCCATGGTTTCGCATCCTGGAAGAACTTATTGCCCCGGTTGCCGAGCTCATGTACCCGCTCCACAACCGACTTGTACTCCGCATTCTCATACCACTGCGCAATGGCAGCGGCGGCGCTCTCTACCTCGGCGGCAATCGAGGCGTCCCAGGCTGCATCGGGAATGCGATGGTCAAAATAGCGATCGCAGAAAACGAAGGTCCGGTGGTGCAGGTTGCCGAAGTTGTTCGCGAGCGTGGTATTGACCCGGGAGATGAACTCAGGCGCATTGAAATCGATATCGGCTGCGGTGTGGCCGAGTTTCGCGCCGAAAAAGAACCGCAGGAATTCGGCTGCCTGGGGATGCCTGATTTTGTCGATGAAGTCCTTCGCCAGGATGAAGGTTCCGCGCGACTTGGACATTTTCACGCCGCCGAT
This sequence comes from Fibrobacterota bacterium, assembly GCA_003164335.1. Lineage (GTDB taxonomy): Bacteria > Fibrobacterota > Chitinivibrionia > Chitinivibrionales > Chitinispirillaceae > BOG-1184. Next base: position 8,846 of record PLTF01000070.1, on the reverse strand, counting down.
ATTCAGGAACCCGTGCACGAAAATGGTTGACGGAAGCTTGAATCCGGAATTTTCCAGCAGTACCGGCCAGAACAGGGTGTGAAAGTAAACGATATCCTTGCCGATGAAGTGCACGACACGGGCGTCGGCATCCCGGGACCAGAACTCCTCTACCTTCCGGCCGTGGTCGCAGCACCAGCGATCGGTCGAAGAGAGATAGCCTATCGGCGCATCGAGCCATACGTAAAAGTATTTATCGACCGTGCCGGGGATCCTGAAACCGAAATACGGCCCGTCGCGGGAAATGCACCACTCCCGCAGCCCGTCGTCGATCCAGGCTTTCACGAAATTGCGCATGTCGTCCTGCAGCAGGCCCGGTCGGGCGATGAATTCGCGCAGGAATGGCTCGCATCGTTCAAGCCGGACGTACAGGTGCTTCGATTGCTTCATGACCGGCGTCCGGTTGCAGATCATGCAGTGCGGGTCGCCGAGGTCGGTCGGCTGGTAGATGGTCCCGCAGGATTCGCACACATCGCCGTACTGCCCGGGTGTTTTGCATTTGGGACAGGTGCCGACTATAAACCGGTCCGGAAGGAATCGTTTGTCGTGCTCGCAGTAGAACTGGTCTATTTCGCGTTCGACAATGAGCCCGTTGGCTTTCAGGTTTGCATAAATGGTCTCTGCGTAAAGCCGGTTTTCCTCCGAGTTGGTCGAATAGAAGATGTCGAAGCCGATATTGAACCCGGCATAATCGCGGATGTGGTCCTCGCGCACCCGGCTCACGAGCTCCTCGGGAGATATGCCGCGCCTGAGCGCAGTGAGTTCGACCGGCGTGCCGTGGGTGTCGTCGGCCGCGACGTAGACCGCCTCATTGCCGCACAGCTTCTGGTACCGCACGAAGATATCGGTCTGCACCGCTTCGAGCAGGTGGCCGAGGTGGATGTCCCCATTGGCATAAGGAAGCGCCATAGTGACAAGCAGGCGTTGCGGAGCGCCCGAGGCGTGGTCAGGCGACATGTTCGAGCGTCCCCTTCTTGATATCATCGGATGTCAGCCACTCCTGCGAGCCGTCCTCGAACCGCAGGAGCCCCTTTTCCGTGAAAATATTGATAAATGTCAGGGTTCCCCTTTTTCCTGCGAGCCGTATCGTTGAGCCGAGTTCAGGGAAGGACTTGAACAGGTCGAGGTAGAGGCTGTCCTCATAGCGCAGGCAGCAGAGGAGGCGGCCGCAGTTCCCGGAGATCTTGACCGGGTTGAGGGCAAGCTGCTGGTCCTTCGCCATCTGGGTCGTTATCTGCTCGAACTCGTTTAAAAAGGCGCTGCAGCACTGCTTGCGGCCGCAGATGCCCAGGCCGCAGATCCGCTTCGCCTCGTCGCGAACGCCGATCTGGCGCAGTTCTATCCGTGTCCTGTAGACCGAAGCGAGCTCCTTGACGAGTTCACGGAAATCGATACGCTGCGCAGCGGTAAAGTAGAAGGTGATCTTGCTGCCGTCGAACTGCATCTCGACATCCACGAGCTTCATGTCGAGCCGGTATTCCCGGATCTTTTCCTTGCAGACCTTGAAGGCGTTTTTCTCCTTCTCCTTGTTCCTCGCGAGTGTTTCGAGGTCTTCGGGCACCGCCTTGCGGATGATGCTCCGGGTTTCCCCCTTGCCGCGCTTGAGCTTCACGAGCGCGCCGATGGTGGATGCGGCGCCCATGTCCTGCCCGCGCTCGGCCTCCACAATCACATATTCCCCTTCTTTAATATCGATTTCGTTCCGGTCGCGATAGATGGCGCGACGTTCACCCTTGAAAAGGACTTCAACGATTTTACTGTTTTTTGCCACCAAATACCTCCGATAATGCAATGGCGCCGTTCGAGAGCACCAGCAGGATGCCGGCGTACCCCCGCACCGCGACAATCGACCTGCCGCATATTTCAAGTATTGCGGCAACCTGCGCGTGCGTGAGCGATTTCCGGGCCCGCCATGCAGGTTTCGCTAAAAATACGTTCCCACTCGCCGGCAGTTCCTGCAGGAATGCTTCACGGACCAGGTCCATAATTGCAGCGAAGAATTTTTCGTACCGGGCGAGATCCTTCCAGTCGACCATTTCATCGATCCGGTTCGCTATCTCCATCCAGCTGCCCTCACCGCAGAGATCCAGGAAGGCCGCGGCATCCGCGATCACCCCGGCGGCCGGGTTCCTGAAGAGTTCGAGCGACTTGCCGAGCGAACCGGTATCGGCAATGCTGCCGTCCATCTCCCCGGCATCCCCGCCGAAGCGGCGGACCAGCTCTGCCCGGATCTCGTCGGACGAAAGCCAGGCAAAGCGCACGATCTGGCACCGTGAAACAATGGTCGGCAGCACATCGCTAATCCGATCTGTCAACAGAAGGAGAACGGTACCGGGAGGCGGCTCTTCGAGGATTTTCAGCATGCTGTTCGCCGATTCCGCCTTGAGGCTGTCCACCCCGTCGAGAATTGCCACATTCATGCCGCCGCTATAGGAGCCGCCGCGGATCGTATGGGTTACCTCGCGGATCCAGTCGACGGGAATGGTGGGCGCCTTTGAGCGGTCGGGCGCCGCATACGGGTCGCGGATTCTCCCCAGCGCGCGTTCGGCGATAACGGCCCAGCCTTTTGCATTCAGATCGCCCTCGCTCTTATGCTCAGTGCTGAGGATTACCGGCATAATAAGGTGAAAATCCGGGTGTGAGTAATCCAGTACTTTTTTGCAGGAAGGGCATGCAAGGCAGGGCCGCTCTGCAGTGTTTTCGCACAGGAGCGATAGCGCTACATCGAGCGCAGCGGCAAATTTGCCGGCTCCCTCATCCCCTGAAAACAGGTATGCGTGTCCCAGTGACTGGTTGGCAATCGCCGCTTCAAGGACCTCCTTGATGCGGCTCTGCCCGATGCAATGAGGCCAGGAGAGGGTAAACATTATAGTAAAATACATCAAACTCCCCCACCCTTATCGCCGGGAGAGCCACTGCTGGGGATCGAGAGAGTCGGTCGATTTGCGAATTTCGAAGTGTACCTGCACACCGTTTTCCCCGGTTGCCTCGCCTGCCTTGCCGACAACGGTGCCGGCCTCAACCTTCTGTCCGGTCGCAACGCCGATCTGTTCCAGATCGGCATAAACCGTCAGGTAGCCGTTTCCATGATCGACTATGACGAGCCTTCCGAGTCCGCGCATGGATCCGGTGTAGAGTACTGAGCCCTCGGCGATGCACTTCACCCCCTGACCCTCGGCAGCTCCGATATCGATGCCGTTATTGGTGATCACCGTTTTGTAGACCGGGTGAACAATTTTGCCGAAGCGGGCCAGAACCGGTCCCTCGACAGGCCAGGGAAGGTCGCCCTTCAACTTTTCAAAGCCCGCAGCCGGAGCTCCCGGCAGCGGGTGCTTACGGGGAGCGGCGTACCGATGCTTCTGTTCGAGTACCTTGATCACCCGGTCCAGTTCCTTCCGGGCAACCTCAAGCTCGGCGATTTTGGCGAGATAGGCCTTCTTCTTTGAACGGATATCCTTGACGATCGCGCGTCGCTGGGCCTCCTCCTGCACCAGCTGGTCCTTTTCGCCGGTCTTTTCGTCAAGCAGTTCCGCCAGCTCGGTGCGTCTTGCCTCGCCCAGGGCCTTCTGGGTGTTAAAATTCGTCTGCTCAATCCCTATTTTTTCGGCAAGGCCACAGTCGTAAGCATGCACCGCCTCAAGGTAGCGAGCCCGCTGAATCGCTTCGGCTGGGCTTCGCGCCATGAAAAAGACCATGAGCTGCGATTCACGGGGGACCATATATGCCCGGCGCAACCGCTCTCGCATGAGCCGCCGCCGGTCGGCAAGCTCGGCTCCGGCCTTTTCAAGGGAGTCGCCGATGAGCCGGACAGCGGCTCCGGTGGAATCGATTTTTTGTGAGAGCAGGAGCAGGTAGTGCCGGGATGCCGCAATATTGGCCTCCAGATAGTGGAGACGGTCGAGGGTACTCCCCTCAGCCTTTTCGAGCTCGCGGATTTTCCTGCGCCGGGAGTCGATTTCGGTGCGAACGGAGTCAAGGGCATCGGTCTTCCCCCTGATCTCACCTTCGTCACCCGCTGCGATACGATCCGCCCTGCCCCCGGCGCCGGCAACGAGGACAAGCGAGAGAACGGTCAGCCCGACTATGCCGGAAAGCGGCGAGCGGCGAAAATGCTTCCAATCCAACCGAATACCACCCCGAGTAGAAGAAAGAGGACCGGCATGAGCGGCGGCCCCCAGAGTATCGGCACCAGCCGGAGAGATCGCTCATAATGAAAGAGAATCCGGATAAGGCAGAATCCGCCCTCACCGATGATGCCTCCGGCAAGCCCCTGCAACATCCCTTCAATGATGAAGGGCATGGCAATGGTAAAACGCGTGGCGCCGACCAGCCGCATGGCCCTGATATCCTCCCTGCGGCTCGATGCGGTCAGCTGGACCGCATTGGAGATGGTTGTAAACAGGGCGATAAAGAGGACCGAGGCAAGGGCGATCACCCCGATAAGGAAATACCGGCGGCAGCGGGCAAGAAACGTCAGCCACTCCCCCGCGTACCGGACGGATTCGACGCCGCCAAGGGTCATTATTTCGCTCTGGAGTGCGGCAGCCGCTTCGCCGGGCGCCTGGTAGCCCGGCTTAAGGGATAATTCAAACGATACCGGAAAGGGGTTCGCGTCCACGGCGCTGAGCATCTCCTTGCCGTAAAGGGCGGCAAAGCGATCCCATGCCGCCTGCCTGGTAATGAGCGTTGCGGTGCCGGTCTGCGGCAGACTGCGGATCGCGAGCGCAAGGGTTTTGAGCGCACCGGAGTCCGCCGCGATCGCGTCATTGACATAAACGACAACTTCGGCCTTCCCTTCGGCCGAATCGAGAAACTTTTTTGCATTGAATACCCCGGCGGTCATGACGCTGGCGAGCAGAAGCATTGCCGCAATGGTGGCAAGCGAGGCGAATGTAGCCGCGGTGGGGTGGATAAAGCAATCGGCGCCTTCGCGCAGGCAGAAACGGAATGAGCTCATTATCTGGATCTTATCGCGTTCCCATGAAAGTTCGCGGTCATAAAGGGATTTAATTATCGGATCCGCTTGGGACAATGAAAATACTCTTCGAGACGGGGAGGGCAGAAGAGGGAAGCCCTGGTATGCCGGGAAGAGGCTTTTGGTACTGTGCTGAAGAGCGCTGAAGGGGATATTGCGGCAGGTCCTCAGGCAGAACCTACGGAACCACGCAGACCTCTTCAAAAAATCCGGTGACCTTCTTCAAGGCGATCTCGGCTTCCCTGCCCTCGGCGACGATTTCGACCTCGCTGCCGGATTCGGCGTCAAGGAGGAGAAGTTCGAGGATCGAGCGACCGTTCGCATTTCTGGTGCCCTTACGGAGGGTGACATTGCTGTCCATGCCCAGACATGCTTTGACGATCCTTGCGGCGGGCCGGAGATGAAGACCGTGGATATCGCGCACTATGACTTTTTTTCGTACCATGGGATGCTGCTTTCGTTGGATTGATTTGGGATATTTAAAATGAAACGACGGACGTTAATTTTCATTCTCCCATAGTTAGACCGGATGAAGTGGCCAAGTGTTTCAAGTACTCTACAATCGAACTATTAGTTGTTGATGAGTTTCCCTTGCAGGGTTAACGATTTTATTACGCTTCGGCATGGGCTTTGATTGTATCGCGGGTAACTATAAAAAAAATTCGGGTAACTTAATGCTGGGGTTAGCCGCTATTTACTTTAGTCGAAATGGCTATCCAAATTTATGTTTTCACGGCATTCTCGGTTGTGCCATAAAAAGCCTTGATTCGTAACTGTTGTTTGATCCATTTGAAAAACAGATTGTTCGTTAAAAAAGTCAGATGCTTCTTGATTTCTTTGTCGTAAAATTTTATGCGCCGGAGTTTTTTCCGGGTATTCCTGGACGGAATAGAACCCGGTGAGCGAGACGGTTTGGTCTCATAAAACTCCGGAATCCATATCGACCGGATGAGAACATACGCGATGAAGGCGTGTGTTTGTTTTCGTCCGAGTGATGAAGAATGCTTGCGACAGGTGAATTTTGTGAAGTCGTAAGAAATCCAGATAGCCTCGATCTACGATATAGTAAGCGCCTGGTTCTATTATCATGTTGTCCAGCACATTGATGTCGTGGACCTTGCCAGTACTGATCCAAATAAATACGGGAATATTTCCGCGCAGGTCTAAAAGAGTATGCATTTTGATGGCTGCTTTGTGCTCGCGGAATGGTGCCCAGGGAAAAAGTGAAAGGCAGAGATCGATAGTAGTCGAATCTAAAGCATAAACCATATCTTTGAGTTGGATGCCGAAATCGTCTTTGATATATAATTGTCGAGCAATTCCGATAAGCACCAAAGCAAAATCGGCATAGATGCGCCAATCGCGATGAATGTTGGCATTTGCCAATGTATTACGTGCTACCTCCCCATGGATTCCGACATGGTAAAGCTTTGCCTTTAAGGCTCGAAAACATGTTTGGATGTCCCGGAGACTTTCTCGATAGGTTAGTTGAGCAAATACCATAATGAGAAATTGCTTGAGGCATGAAAAGTCTTTGACTTTGTAATCGCCATCGTATCGTTTGACACATTTGTTGAATTCGTAGTAGTGGAAATAGTCCATGAGTTGGGCGACAGATAACTATATCCTGGATTTAATAGCATGGCGACTGGTGAAGCTGGCATATTGATTGTGCAGGAGTATTTTTATTATATTGAATTGAATGGTCGGTTTTTGTTGAGTCAGGAGTTTTCAATTAATAATCCTGCCTCTTATTATGGTTTTTATAACAGAATAGATTGTAAGGCGAATAAAATGAGCATATCAAGGACATTCTTAGTAATTGCTTTGCCGAGGCTTCTAATTATTGTGTTTTTCTTATTAATATTAGCTATCTTGACAGCAGAACATAAAGGCCATCTAACAACCATTGACGTTAATAGCTTGTTTGTATTTGTTGGCATGATAGGAGTAGCTCAATTATTACCAACTCATTGAAAAGTTGGACAAGTTCAGGATCAAATAGGTAACCCAAAGAGGAAGCAACGCCTGACCCTCAACCCTCCGCCTTATCTTTCCCTCTCTCACTCTTAAAAACCCTTATTCCGCCTTCTCCTGCGACAACCACCTCATCCGCAAAGCCGAGAAAGAGCCCGTGCTCCACAATGCCCGCACGGCTTTCCAGAACACGCGCCAGCCCGCGCGGATCGATAATTTTGCCGAAGTTACAATCGAGGATCATATTCCCCTGGTCGGTACGGTAGGGCGAACCGTCCTGCCCGCGCCGCACCGTGACCGTTGCGTTGAGCGATTGGAGGAAGGAGAACTGGGAGCTCCACCCGAATGGAATCACCTCCACCGGGAGGCGGAAGCGCTCCCCGAGAGCGCTCGACAATTTCGAATCGTCAGCCACGAAAATCCTGCGCTTTGTTGCCTGGGACACTATTTTTTCCCTGAGGAGCTCGCCGCCGCCGCCCTTGATGAGATCGAGGGCGGGAGTTATCTCGTCGGCGCCGTCGATGGTCAGGTCGATTACCGGATATTCTTCGAGCGTGGCGAGGGGAACATGACGGCTATCCGCTTCGCGGGCGGAATTTGACGAGACCGGTATCCCGACGATGTTGCGCAGCGCTCCCTGTTCCACCAGATCGCCGATTTTTCTGATCGCCCACAGGGCGGTCGTACCTCCGCCGAGCCCCACAACCATGCCGGATTCGACGTATTCGACGGCACGTTCGGCGGCAGCGCGCTTCAACAGGTCGCGTTTATCGGGTTTATCCATGGCACTCCTCCGGTTGAACCGCTTCCTCTTATGACAGTTTAAACAAGATACCCAAGCGCAAGGAGCAGGTCCGTGCCGAGTACGATCATCACGTTCTTCCCGAGCATGGGGATGAGGTACTTGAAATCTTCGCCTGACCTGAAGGCATCTCTCGATACAATGATGCTCAGGGGAATGGTCAGGCAGGCCAGAAGCGCGGGGAGGGGAAAAAGACGGGCAGCTACGCCGGCTATGAGAATGACATAGGATAGTGCCAGCGACACGGCATAGACCATCGACGCTCCCCGGTACCCGAGCCGGATCACCAGATGCCGCCGGCCTCCCTCCCGGTCGGCAGCCACATCGGGGTATTCGTTGAGCAGGAGCAGGAGCGCCGTGAGAATCCCCGGCGGCACTGAGAGCAGCAAAACCCGTGGCGTCAAGGTGCCGATCATGGCGTAGTAGGTTCCCGCGACCACGAGCGACCCAAGCGAGAGCCCGGCGGCCGCCTCGCCGATGCCCCACTTCGCCAGGAGCGGCGTATAGACCACGATGGTAACCCCGCCGATTACCGCAAACAGCGCCACCAGCCACCCGGCTGCAATTGTCAGGTAAAGGCCGATAACGGCGGAAAGCGCAAGCGTCAGGATTGCGGCGGTCAGCACGGAACGGTGCGATGTGGCTCCGGAGGGCAGGTTCCCGCTCCCTCCCGAAAAGGGAGTCCGGCGGGTGTTGCGGTCGATGCCGGTCTTGAAATCGGACACCTCATTGAATAGATTGACCGAAGCATGTGCGGAAACAATCCCGATAAGGCAGAGGAGAAAACGGCCAAGGTGGAAAATTCCGTCGTGCCAGGCAACCGCGCCGCCGATGGCGACAAGCAGGACGGCGAGGAGGAGGAAGGGCGCACGGACTTGCATTGCCCAGGTTTTAATAATGGATGTTTGTGGCATGATGGACTCCTATGAGTAGATGATTAGTGGTTTCCGGTGGGGGAACCGCCTGCGGCGGTTCCCCCTGGCCAAAGCCTCCGCGCCCGCAAAGCCGCGTCTCCGACGCACCCCTTTCTGCGGAAGGGGGAACCTCACCCCG
>PLTF01000041.1 GCA_003164335.1 Fibrobacterota bacterium | reverse complement strand
AAACAGAGTCACCGGTTTACCTTTCCTGAAGCGGATGGTTGGGTACGGATGCGATTACGCAGTATCCTTCGCAAGCGCATGAAGAGAAAAGGAATCGGGAACGGATGGGACAATCAACGATGGCCAAATGCCTATTTCAGCAAACAGGGGCTTTTCTCAATGGCTGAAGCCCATGTATTGAATCTGCAATCCTCTTTGAGGTAAAACCATTAACTGGAGAGCCGTATGCGGGAAATCCGCCTGTACGGTTCGGAGGGAGGGGGAATGAGTAATCATCTCTCCCTACCCCTACACCCAAAGCAGTACCAACAAAAGCATTTATCAGGCGATAAATTATTTTAGGCAAATGAAAATCATCGCCGATGCCAATATTCCCTTTGTCGCCGAAGCCTTTGCCGATATCGGCACCATAGACCTGCACCCCGGTCGCACGATAACCCACGAAACCGTGACCGACGCCGACCTGCTCCTGGTGCGGTCGGTAACCCCTGTCAATGCCGAACTGGTCGCCGGGACCAACCTGAAATTTGTTGCCAGTGCTACGAGCGGCTTCGAACATATCGATCTTCCGGCTCTGCAGGAGCGCGGAATAGGCTTTGCCCACGCTCCCGGCTCCAATGCAAATTCCGTTGCTGAATATTTCACCGCTGCCGTACTTCGGCTGAGCAAAATGCAGGAGCGGGAGCTGTCGGCCCTGGTGCTCGGCATCGTCGGCGTCGGCAATGTCGGAAGCCTGGTACTGCGGTGCGGAAAAGCGCTCGGCATGCGCTGCCTGCTGAACGATCCTCCTCGTAAGAGGCTCACCGGCAACGAAATATATGTTTCTCTTGAAGAGGTAGTTGAATCATCCGACATCCTGACGTTTCATGTTCCGCTGAACAGGTCCGGTGAAGATGCCACCTATCACCTCGTAAACAGCGACCTTTTATCGCGCATGAAGCCCGGCGCGATTCTCATAAATGCCAGTCGCGGCGGAGTGGTTGATGAAGCCGCAGTGATAGCCGCCCGGTCGAAGCTTGGCGGACTGGTTGCCGATGTGTGGAATCATGAGCCCGACATCGACCCCTCGTATCTCGCCCTTGCCGATATCGCTACTCCGCACATAGCCGGCTACTCTTTTGACGGCAAGGTGCAGGGAACAGCAATGATTTATAAGGCTGCCTGCAAATTCCTGCACGGTAACCAGGCATGGAGCCCGAAAAAACTGCTCTCCGAATTTGCCGGATCAATCGATGTGTCAGGCAGCGCGGATCCTGTCGGGGAGGCGGTAGCAAAGGCATACGATATCGCCGACGACGATGCGAGACTCCGGACGATTTCAGAGCGGCAGGGGAGCGAACGGGGAAATTTTTTCGACCTGCTCAGGGCAGCCTATCCCAAGCGCCTGGAGTTCGCTCATTTCGAAATTAAGTGCGGGAAAGCGCAGGAGCCGCAGAGAAAAATCCTCGCGGCACTGGGCTTCAAGACTAAAATCGCTGATTAACAGGTGAGGCGGCAGGATGGGTGCGGAAGCTGCAACGATAGGTATATCTCCCGGAATAGGACTCGGCTGCTGGCCGCTTGGCGGCGACCAGTGGGGGAGCCAGGACGACACGGTTTCCCGTGCTGCAATCGAGGCGGCCTACGAAAGCGGCATCCGGCATTTCGATACCGCGCAGGCATACGGACGCGGTCACGGGGAGGAACTCCTTGGGAAAGCGCTCGGGAAGGTCCGCGATAACGCATTCATAGCAACGAAGATATTCTATACACCTCAAGAAAAGGTTGATGCGGCGATCGAGGTGAGCCTCAAACGGTTGCATACCGACCGGATCGATCTCCTCTACATTCACTGGCCCAAAAAGGGCGGCGACCTGCCCGGCATGATGCAGGCGCTCGAACGCGCCAGGTCGGGCGGCAAGGTCCTGCTCATAGGCGTCAGCAATTTCTCGGTCGGCCAGATGCAGGAAGTGATGAAAGCGGGGAGGATCGATGCGGTCCAGCTCTGCTACAACCTGCTCTGGCGCAGGGAGGAGCGGGAGACTATCCCGTTCTGCATCAAAAACGATATTGCGGTTGTAACGTATGGATCGCTTGCGGAAGGGATCCTTACCGGAAAATTCGGCAAAGACCCGGTCTTTGGCAACGGCGATCACCGAACGCGGAGTTTGTTATTTGAGAAGCCGTTATGGAGCGAGGTTCATGCAGCGGTTGAGGAAATGCAATCGGTCGCGGCGCAGGCCGGTCGACCGCTTGCGCACTGCACGCTGCGCTGGCTTCTCTCCCGGCAGGGAGTTCGAACGGTTCTTGCGGGTTGCAGAAACCCCCGGCAGGTTTCGGAAAACCTTGCAGCGCTGGAGGGGGAGATCGACCAGTCGATATTTAACCGGCTTACCGAAATAGCATCCGGATTTTCAGAAAAGTTACCCGATGAGGGGAATATTTTCAGGTGGTACCCCTAGGAAATCTTCAGGTAGGTTATTTTTGGTTCTGCTCTGGTAGGAAAACCTCATAAAACCGGTCATGGTAAGCCTGTCGAACCATGATTATCTGCATTTTCGGTACTCTCCCTTCGACAGGCTCAGGGCGAACGGTTCTCGTTATGAATTCATACTTATGAACTGAAGCTTAAAAATTTGACAAGATGTGTTGCGCAATTTAATTTATAATATTGGTTGTCCGTCAGTTTCAACAGAACAGAGGTAACTCACATTTTATCGATTGATTACATCAAGGGCGAGGCACTATGACTGACCTCCAGAAAGAAGCATCATTCGATGCCACCAACGACAGAAAGACCGTTGCCCTGGCGCGGATTGCTGCGAACCATTTACGCGGGAAATCTCTGAATCTTCTGGTGGTCGGCTGTGGTACCGGCCGTGAAGCCGGAGTTCTTGCAAGATATTTTGATATCGATACCATTGGTATCGATATCGGGCATGAGTACGAATTCGATCGGGAGAACGCCACACCGGCAAAGCTAGAAATAATGGATGCTCATGCCTTGAAATTTCCCGATAAACATTTCGATATTGTTTATTCGTTTCACGCCCTCGAACATATGACCGATCCTCAACTCGTCTTGCGTGAAATGGCCCGAGTTCTCAAACCGAACGGAACCTTTATCCTCGGCACGCCTAACAAGGCCCGCCTGGTGGGTTATCTTGGCTCGGGGACAGCTCGCAGGAACAAACTCAAATGGAACTTGGCAGACTGGGCTGCTCGTTTGCGCGGTAAGTGGCACAACGAAGCCGGTGCACATGCAGGCTTTACTCAGCGCGAATTGCTGTCGCTGACTTCTGCGTCTTTTGACGCCAAAAGCATATTGATCTCCGATGATTATTATTCCGAGTTATATAACGCTCAATTGTTTCAATGGCTCAAAAAAATGAGAATCACTCATTGGGTTTATCCCTGCGTCTATGTATTGGGCAGAAAACAGGAATCGGGTGCTTAACATTCGACCGGTAAAATGACGGCACTTTGCTGGGCAGCCCGCCCATGTCTCGCACAGATTTCAGGCAGAATGAATCATGACATCGATGACCTGCTGCCGGTGAACGGGCAAACATAACTATAAAATCACTGCGGAATTGCTGCTGCGGAGCCCTTATGTATTACAAGTGCCCGCATTCCTTCATTATGAGGCAGTGAAATCGTATATCAGTCTGGCATCCGCATCGAAGCGAGCCGGGGGCCGTTCATTCCAGATTTCAGCCGGTATGTTTGTAAGAAATAGCGGGATAATAATTAATTTGCCGTTGGGCCGGAGCAATCGAATCGCTTCTTTGATAAACAGCATGTCCAAATCTTTTTGAAAGTGCTCAAATGAATGATGACATGAAATGCAGTCCAGTGATTCATCCGGCAAAGGGACGTTTTCAATTGTTCCCCCTATATAGGTAATTCCATGGTTATGAGAATTGGTGGAAACAAGCGCGTCCTGGCAGTATAACTTCACGGGCAGTCCGGTATATAATTTCAGAGCTTTCAGGTATTCCGCATCGGAACCTCCCGCAGCATCCAAAATGGTTTCACCGCCCTGCAAATCCATGAGCGTAATGGTACTCAGGTATTCCAATGGTTTTGAGTGAAGATATGAATATCTCTTATACTGATGAAGTGGCCTGGTATCAACAAGCCTGAAATAATCTGCTTCTTCCAGTGATAGTGAAGTGATCGGTACCGGCAGCCGGGCGGCTTGTGCGGAATCAGCACGGGTCAGGACGCGGTTGATGAAAAAATTATTCATCCGGAGTTTACGCAATAATCGAAACTTTCTTCTGATCAATGCATATTTTATTCTTTCTCTGCTGCGCATTGCCGTCTCTTTTCGTTGTAGTATAAAATATAACCCGGATTATTCATGCATTAAATCATTGTGTTCTATGCGTGACCAATGGCTCATTTTAGGAAGTATAGTATTAGGTAAGGAAGTGGGGCAAGCGTAAATAGCAGTTACCCAGTAGTTACCTTTCTGACAGCTTTTACGGTCCATAAGGTAACATGAGAGCAACTGATGGTTAGAAGGCGATTGCAGAATTAACTTGTTTCTCTGAGCTGCGCGGATTATATTATAGCCAAATGAAGATTCTGGCAGTTTCAACACTGTCAGGTTTCGAATTGATGGTC
>PLTF01000150.1 GCA_003164335.1 Fibrobacterota bacterium | reverse complement strand
AAATTGAAGATCCCCGCAGGAAGCTGCGGGGAATCTTCTATAGGGAGGGAAATATTTGTAATTCGCTCGCTAACCCCGGAGCAAGCTCCGGGGATTGCGCTCCCTATGCCTATTCACGACGGGCCCCGTAAGCTCACCACAGTATGCCTGCTATTTTTAGATAATATAATGCATTTTAAGATAAAAGTCAATAGTTTTTACTACTATTTGCTAATAAATTTCTAAGAAGTTGAAAATAGTGAAGATAAAAATGATATCTGAACCTGGATTCCACGGATTTTAAAAGATGTGTTTTGTACCATAGGGGAGTATTCGGGGGAACGCGAGCGTCCGCCACTCTGGGAAGGAACCTATCATTTTCTCTTGCGCAGCCTTGAACGCATTTCAGTCTCTGCCGGTTTGCGTTCTTGACCCGGAATGCATATTGCAGTATATTAAAACATGTGGGATTTTCCCACCATAGTCATTTTAGAACAAAAATCTTATCTGCAATTATGGAGAGAGCCCTATGGCCGAAAAAGTCTTACAGGAATACGATGCGAAACTGGATAATAAACGCCGGTGTGTTATTCACGGTAATTTGCCATTCGACCGGTATCATATTAAAATTTTCGATAGCGGAAAAATCGAAATGAATCCCCGCGTTCTCGCCAGTCCGGAGGAGCTTTCAGAAAAGACCCTTCGCATGATCTATGGATCCATCAAAAATCTAAAAGAAAACAGGGCCGGATCGTCGGTGGATCTTAAGAAATACGAGAAATACCTGAAGGATGCGGACTAATCCGATGGCCTTTACCATTCGCATGGGATTTCCGGAGATGGAGAGCTACTGGCAGGATATTTGCGCCCGGGAGAGCAATGGCAAAATAGATAAGAACGAACTGAAAACCTTCAAAAAGCTTTTGAAGGCCTTTAAGCATCTTTCAATCAATCCCCGCCACCCGGGTCTCAGGTCCCATGAGATACCGCCTCTATCGAAAATTGCCGGGTTTAAGGTGTGGGAATCCTATTTGGAAAATCAAACGCCTGCCGAAGGAAGGATATTCTGGGCCTATGGTCCGGGGAAAAATGAAATAACCATCCTTGGCTTCGAACCCCATCCGGAGGATGGAAAAAAAGGCGGATATACTAAGGTCAAGCTATCTGAGCTTCCTGCGCTATAGCAGGTCCATTAAAATCATTAATCTTGCCTATCGATCATGACGCTCAAACAGCATCTTTGCAGGTTTTCAGTAAGTACATTTTTTGCAACACCTGCCGCCCATGGGAAAACCTGCATTTGATTTCAAAGGGCTTGAACAGGCACAGCGAGCGCATGGCAGGCTGCTTTCGCGGTCCCCGGAGCTCTGCTCCGGGGAGCTTCAATTCGAATCAAAACCCCCGCTCCCCATCCTCCCGGCCAAGCACTATCGACAGCGCCAGGGCGTTGCGCAGCATGAAGGATCCGTAGTCGTTAACGAGCCTGACCAGCTCCTCGGCACCGCCGGTGGTCCAGTCGGCTGACCTTACGAGCTTCCGGGTAACGGCATCATCGGAATACTTCCGCGGGGGATTCTTCAGAGGATCCCGGCCGAGAAGGGAAGAGTATTCTGAGACCAGGGAATCGAGGTATTCGGCTTCTTGCATAGTGCTACACTCCTTATGATAAGGACGCGACAGGCTTCTTTTTGCCCGAAATTATTTTCCTATTGCTCGATTTCCACACCATTATAAAGGGTCTGAAATGGTACGACAAAATTGGTCGAGAAACGAATTGATCGTTGCTTTTAATCTTTATTGCAAAATGCCTTTTTCCAAAATAAATCATAGCAATGTTGACGTCAAGGCACTGGCAGCCATCATTGGCCGTTCACCGAATTCAGTAGCGCTAAAGCTTGCTAACTTCGCCCGGCTCGATCCAGCCTTGAAGAAACGCAATGTTGCGGGAATGAGTCATGGAAGCAAAGGTGAGGTGGAAATCTGGGATGAATTTCACGCCGATTGGGATGCGTTGGCATTTCAAAGCGAAGAAATATTGGCAGGGCTACATCACACTTCTGTTGAAAACACCGCTGGAATATCAACTGTCGACCTACCGAAGGAAGGACGAGAGCGCGAGGCTGTTGTAAGGACAAGGGTTAATCAGGCGTTTCTCAGAAAGACTATTCTGGCATCATATGATTTTCGGTGTTGCATCACAGGCATTCAAATCCCCGAACTTTTGATTGCAAGCCATATCGTCCCTTGGTCAGACGATCTTAAAAATGGTGTGAATCCTTGCAATGGATTATGCATGAATGCCTTGCACGACAGGGCATTTGATTGTGGATTAATGACGGTTACCACGGACCTTGTCATTTGCTATTCAAGGCGCTTGAAAAATGCACCAAGCTCTGAGTTCTTTGCAGAGTATAATAATAAAAAAATATCCGCTCCCAATCGTTTCGCACCAAAAAAGGAATTTTTAGAATACCACAACAAGAAAATATTCCGTAATAATTGATCGCGAATGGTTTGTAAAAAAGACGTCTCCCTCAACCGGCGACCTCTTCCTCGCTACACTTCCCTTATGTGAGCGTTGCGGAAGTGGGCGAGCGCTTGCGGAATGGTTTGAACTTTATTTTGATTTTATAATACCTCTCCGGGCGGAGAGGTCCGGCCGCCTTGGGCCGGGGTGAGGTCAAAGGCATGCAAACACAAAGGCCCTGGGTCGCAGACCCAGGCCACACGGTTTTAGAGAAGTCACAAGTTACAAGTTGCAAGCAGCAAGTTAAAAATGAAAGGCTTCAGGCGTCAGGCCTCAGGCTTCAGGGAATGATTTTAAAACAATTCTTTATTATAGCCTTTCCCTTGGGTTTTCTACCTCATGTGAGCGTTGCGGGAGAACGAGAGCGCCTGCTGAGCGTGAGCGACGCAGACTTCGCCGCAAGGTTTGGACTTTTTTGCCTTTATAACACCTCTCACTTCAGGAGAGGTCCGGCCGCCTTGGGCCGGGGTGAGGTAAGGGGTGAGNNGCAGCCCGGCTTTGCGGGCGCGGAGGCTTTGGCCAGGGGCTGGTGCAATTAAAAATATGAATATTCCGTCCATTTTGCCTTTGGGGCAAAATGGGTAACCCGCGAAGGGAGGTTCCCCCACCAGAGGCCTTAAGGTTTACTCTTAGAATCCTTGAAATATTCCTTCATCGGCTCGAAATAGCAATCTTTCCACCCCTGCTTATATTCCGCTTCCGTCCCCTCGGGCAGGTTCTTATGCGTCAGGACGAGTTTCGTTCCCTTCCCGTCCTGCACCGCGTCGAACGTCAGCTCCAGGGTGGAATCCGGATCCTCGGCCTCGAATTCGGTTGTCCGCCAGGTCTGCACGATCTTCCGGTTCTTCACAAGCTCCGTGATGGTGCCGGTTATATAGCCGTCCCAGGCCATGAACCTGCCCAATACCTTGTTTTCGATCTTCGCCGCGCTGCCGGTCATGGCCGCGTGCTCCCTGCTGCTGAGGTAGGCCTCGTAGACCTTGTCCGGCGGCGCGCTTATGGTTGCGCTGATCGAGAACTGTCGCTGCATGAGAAAACTCCTTTCAAAGCGGAATGGGTGGACTATCTGCCACCGGGTAACCCGGATGTATCTTGACGCAGCCGGCTTTTTCCCGATCATGCGGCCCTGCCTCCGGCAGCATCCTGTCCGCCAACGAACTCCCGGAACAGGGACGCCGAATAGGCGGCAAGTTTTTCGATGCCGGCTCCCGGCAACTCCCTGACCGCCTCGCCAAGCAGCCTGTCGCTGTCGGCAAGCGTAAGTTCCGGAGCGAGCTCGGCAAGCGGAATTGCCACATGGAGATGGTTCAGGACCTCCGGGTCGACCGCAGCGCTCCCGCATACCAGGAGGTCAAGGTCGATCGTGCGGGCGGCGAACTTGTCGGCGGTCCGGACCCGCCCGAGGTCGGTCTCGATACGCGCCAGGACCTCGCGTTCGAGACGTTCGGCCGTGAGGCCGGTTTCCACGATGACCGCGCAATTGTAAAACCATGGCTGCTCCGGCCGGTTCTCGGCCGCGCAGAAGTAGACGTGGGACAGGTTCCTCAGCCGGGTAAGCTTTGCGAGCAGGCCGATCGATTTCCGGATGTTTTCCGCCGGGCGTATATTCGACCCGATGCCGATGATCGCCTGCATCACTCCTCCCGGGTCTGGTCCCGTGTTATCTCCACGCCGACGCTCCGGGCAAAGCGGAGGGCGGACGGCTTTTCAACCGCGACTTCCGCCCGAACGACCTGCGGCTCGGCGAGGCAGAGGTCCGCCACGGCCTGGGCCAGCGCCTCGACAAGATAGAACTTCGAACTCTCGACAAGCGCGAGGATTTTCTTTTTCAGGGTACGGTAGTCGACCGAGTCTTCGACCCGGTCGCTCAGGCAGGCTTTGCGAAAGTCGGCGTACAGGGAGACATTGACCAGGACGTCCTGCTTTTCGCGGCGCTCCTCGTCGCCAAGCCCGATAATGCAGCGCATTGCAAGGTCGCGGATGATCAGGCGGTCCATGGGCGGCCTCCCCGAAGATGGCTTCCGCCGTCGACATAGAGCACCTGCCCGGTAATGTAAGGGTTTTTCAGGAGGAAAATGACCGCCCGGGCGATGTCCTGCGGATCGCCGGGCCTCCTCAGGGGCACCCCGGCGCTCTGCGCTTCGAGGTATTCCTGTCCCTCTCCCGGCGGGGGCAGGATGAGGCCCGGTGCGACGGCATTGACCCGGGCGAAGGGTGCAAATTCGACCGCCATCATGCCGGTGAGCGCCGCAAGCGCATGCTTGCTCAGGCTGTAGCCGGTATGGAAGCGGTCGTAGCCCGCGATGCTGCTGTCAAGGATCGTGATGATGTTCCCCTTCTTTTCTACCCGGAAAAACTCTCGGCTCAGGGCGAGCGGTATCCAGGCATTGACGGTGAGGTGGCCGGTAAGTCCTTCGAGGTCGAGGTTTTCGAGTGTCTGTGCGGTAAACGAAGCGGCGCTGTTGATGATTCCGTCAAGTGACCCGGCAAGCGCCTTTGCCTGCGCTATGACCCGCGAAGCATCCGTTTCCTCATTGAACTCGGCCTGGAGCGGCCAGGCAGAGACGCCGCGCGCCGCGAGGTCGTTGCAGAGCTCCCCGGCCTCGGTCGAGGAGGATCGGTAGTGCACGATCACATTCGCGCCCTCATCCGCCAGTGCCGTGGCTATCTCCCTGCCTATCCGCCGCGCCGCGCCGGTGACCAGCAGGGTCTTAGCTTTGAGCCCTGCACCCTGCAGCGCGGGCCGCCAGCCGGCAGGGTCGATTGTTGCCGCTGCCCGGTTGATTTTGGCGGCAAGGATAAAGTCGTTCCGGGACAGTCCGCCCGCCTTGTGCGTCGTCAGCCGGATGAGGATTTTTTTGTAGGAGAGGGAGATATCGGGATGGTGGTTTTCCGCATCCGCAAGCCGGGCGACACAATTGGCAAACCCCATGACCCCGTGGAATTCGGCGAAAAGGAACTCCCGCCCGATGGTTGACTCGTTGACGGCCCAGCCGGGAATTTCCGCGAGCAGGGACTTAAGCTCCTCCGCCGGCAGCAGGTGTTCGTTCTCTGGACCGCATGACATCTGCGCAAGCGTCATCGTGCTCCTCCGGTTTTTAGATTATTGCCCCGCGCAGGTTCGCCTGCTCTTCGCCCTTCTGTATCAGCTTTCGCGCCAGCGCGACCTGGTTCCACACGTTGCACATCATCGCCCCGCGCACCTTGCCGGCCCGCAGGTAGTAGACGACCCCGGTATCATTTTCCTTCTGCCAATCGGCGAACGTTTCGAGGGAGCTGTCCACTTCGCCGACCGCCTCGTAGCCGAATTCAAACAGGTCGGAAAAGAAGTACGGCAAATAGGAGTAGGGCTCGTTCGCGCCCGCCATGTTCCTGCCCGCCCACTTCCCCTGGTTAAGGGCATTGTCCCAGTGTTCCAGGCGGATCGTCTGCCCGAGCGCTGCGCAGGGAAAGAGCGCATTGTCCCCGGCGGCATAGATATCGGGATGCGAGGTCCTGAGGAATTCGTTGACCGGTATGCCGTTGCCGGTCTCGATACCCGCCGACCGGGCAAGCTTTACCTCGGGGGAAACCCCGATTCCCATGACCACGATGGAGGACTCGATCCGCTTTCCGCTGTCGGTTATCGTCAGGAACCCGCCGTCCCGCCGTGCGATCGCCGCAGGCTTCTCCCTGGAGAGTATCCGCACTCCCTTTCCCTCGTATTTCCGCGAAAGCGCGCGGGCAAGGTAGTCGGGAAAGATCCGATGGCACAGGTCAGGGCCCGGAAAGAGCATGGTAACGTCCAGCTTGTTAATCGCCAGTGCGGCGGCGAGCTCCGAGCCGATGAAGCCCCCGCCGATCACGAGCGCTGTCTTCCCTTCGGCCGCATGGCCTTTTATTTTGAGATAGTCGTCGAGCGTGCGAAAGTAACAGGTGCCTTCCAGCGAGGCCCCGGATATGCCGAGGATTTTCGGTCGCGAGCCGGTTGCCAGGAGCAGCTTGTCATAGCCCATGCTCCAGCCCTTTTCGGTGACGATTTTTTTCAGATTCGCATCGATGGCGGTTACGGCGGTTCCAAGTTCGAGCGCCACCCCGTTTTCATCGTAGAAGTCCTGCGGGTGGATGAAAATTTCGCCAAGCTTCTTCTTGCCGAACCAGAGCTTCTTGCTGAGGGGCGGCCGGTCGTAGGGAAGGTGCTTCTCGCCCCCGTTAAGGAGGATGCTTCCCTTGGGATCGACCTCCCTGATGCCGGAAACTGCCGATGCCCCGGCCAGGCCACCGCCAACGATGATGTAGGTAAATTTTCGCTCTTCCATTCCGGTAACCCCCTCTACCTTCGTTTGGGCATTTTGCAAACCCATGAAAACAGCAAATCATATACCAATCAAGCTGTTATTAAGAAGGGGAAATTACATAGTATAAGCCTCTGGTGGGGGAACCGCTGGCCAAAGCCTCCGCGCCCGCAAAGCCGGGCTTGCGGGGTCTTTGGCTCACCCCCTCCCGCAACGCCCTCTTTTAGGGTAGAAAACACATTATAAGATTGCAAAAAAAGCTTCGATTTGAATTCTTTCTTGAACCCTTGTCCCCCTTAAAAAGGGGGCGCCGAAGGCGGGGGATCTCTTTTTATTTTTCAAAAAATATTGATCCGAACCCCTTGATGTCATATTCATAATCATCTGAGAAGGGAATCTCATGGCACCAACTCAAGGCGAACCTGCATGTGCGCGGGTACAATAAGCACGGCATCGACCGGCCGGAGATTACCGGCTGGAAGTGGCCGGGGTGAGGCTTACCAATCAGGTCATAAGTAAGTTCTTTGGCAAAGACCGTTCGCCCTGAGCCTGTCGAAGGGCGAGCAAATATGGCAGGCAGTTCATGGTTCGACAGGCTCACCACGAACGGCTTTATGTGCCGATACTTATGAACTGCTTAGTAGTGGAAGCGGCCGGTCAGGGGACTGAGCAGGAGGCCGATCGCGCCGGTAATGCCGTTCTGGATGAACGAGATCACGCTCGTCAGGACGTGGGTGTAAAGCAGCACGACGATGATGATGAATCCGTAGGGCTCGATGGCCGCGAGGCGCATCTGGGCGTCGAGGGGCAGGAATGAGGTGAGAATCCGCGAGCCGTCGAGCGGCGGGATCGGGATAAGGTTGAACGCGCCCAGGATGATATTTATCTGCGCGACAATGGCCAGGACGCTCGCAAGGAGGTCGTTTCCCGAATTCACGGTCAGCTGCTGCAGGAAGATGGCAATGGTGGCGATAAGGATATTGGCGGCGCACCCGGCGAGCGAAACCGCAATGAGCCCGAAGCGCGAGTTCCGGAGGACGGCGTAGTTGACCGGCACGGGCTTGGCCCACCCGAATCCGACCAGGAGCAGAGCGATCGAGCCGATCGGGTCGATGTGCGAAACGGGGTTGAGCGTCAGCCTGCCGTATCGCCTGGCCGTGTCGTCGCCGAAGAGGAGTGCCATTGCTCCATGCGATACCTCGTGGATGATCACCGAGTAGAGCAGGATCGGGACCAGGAGGCAGAACAGCAGGGGTTCGTGGAATAAGAGGGTGATCAGGCCCATAATATCTTTCGGATAGCGGATTGTTATTGTCCGGAAACTCCAGTGCAAAATACCAGATGCCGGAGCCTATCTTTAATTTATCAGAGAAAAACGCTGCTGCCCGGGGATTTGTTTCTGATAAGTTCAAATTCTTTTGGATGGCTGAGCCGGGTCACCCGCACGATGTGGGAGTGCTTCATAACAGGCACCCTGCGGCGGGGACCCACGAGGCCTCTGCGAAAAGATGAAAACCCTCGGTCTGGAAATAGCGTGAGCTAAGAATCTTGAGCTTCGGAAGGTTTACAAAATCCTTTATATGTTTTCTTCCTAATATTGTTATCGGTACATCTTCTCCCGCCGGCGGAAGAACTTGACCAGCGACTCGATGTAGTCGGTGCCGGTGGAAACCGGGATCTCGTCCACGCCGTTTACCTTAAAGGCCTGGGCGATCGCGGCGGTGCGCTCGTCCATCGCCAACTTGTAAAGGTTGCGGAATTTCTGCGACGAAGAGTCGATGAGACGGGTTTCGCCGGTTTCGGCGTCGGCAAGTTCGACGAGGCCGATGTCCGGAAGCTCGTGTTCGCGGGGGTCGCGCAGGGTAATCGCCACGAGGTCGTGGCGCCGCGCGCTGACGCGGAGCGATTTGGCAAAGGGCGGCGCCATGAAGTCGGAAACCAGGAAGACGACCGCCTTGCGGCGCTGGACGCGGTTGAGGTAGGAGAGCGCGCCGGCGATGTCGGTGCCCCGCTTTTTCGGCTCGAAGTAGAGCATCTCGCGAATGACCCGGAGGACGTGATTCTTGCCTTTTTGCGGGGGAATGTACCGCTCGACTTCGGAGGTAAAGATGATGAGGCCGACGCGGTCGTTGTTCTTGATTGCCGAGAAGGCGAGGAGGGCGCACAGTTCCGCTCCCATCTCTCCCTTGAACTTATTGACGCTTCCGAAGCTGCCCGAGGCCGAGGCGTCGACGACGAGCATGACGGTCAGTTCGCGCTCTTCGACGTGCTTCTTGACATAGAGTCCGTTCATCCGCGCGGTGACGTTCCAGTCGATGGCGCGGATGTCGTCGCCCTCGACATAGCTGCGGACTTCGGAAAATTCCATGCCGCGGCCCTTGAAGACGCTGTGGTACTCGCCCGACAGGATCGAGTCCACGACGCTCCTGGTCCGGATCTCGATCCGGCGCACCTGCTGTAAAACTTCGCGGGGTATCATTGGTTCCTCATCATTGAACGGCCCTTATGCAAACTGCACGATTTCCGGATATCGGTCACTGCCGTCACTCCCCTCTCCGCATGCGGAGAGGGTAAAGGGTGAAGCGGCGATCACGGCACTTCGACCCGATCGAAGATCTTCTGCACGATGTCCTCGGGGGTGATGTTTTCCGCTTCGGCCTCGTAGGTTATGATGATCCTGTGGCGGAGCACATCCATGCCGATGGATTTCACGTCTTCCGGGGTCACATAGCCGCGACCGCGGATGAAGGCATGGGCGCGGGCGGCGCGGGTCAGGTTCAGCGTGGCGCGGGGCGAGGCTCCCCAGGCAATGAGATCCTTGAGCTCGGAAAGACCCACCGATACCGGCTCGCGGCTCGCGAAAACGAGATTGACGATATAATCTTCGACCTTCGGGTCCATGTAAATTTCATTGACCACCGAACGGGCCGACAGGATTTTGTCGACCGTGATGATCTTCTGTACCGAGGGCACCGAATCCCCGGCCATCCGTTCGAGAATCTGCTTCTCCTCTTCCCGGGTGGGATAGACGATCTTCAGCTTGAGCATGAAGCGGTCGACCTGCGCTTCGGGCAGCGGGTAGGTTCCCTCCTGTTCTATCGGGTTCTGGGTTGCAAGAACCAGGAAGGGCTCTGCAAGGGGGTAGGTGGTGTCGCCGATGGTTACCTGGCGCTCCTGCATCGCTTCGAGCAGGGCGCTCTGCACCTTTGCCGGAGCACGGTTGATTTCATCCGCCAGGATGATGTTGGAGAACAGCGGCCCCTTCTTGGGGACAAATTCGCCCGTTTTCTGGTTGTAGACGAGGGTTCCGACAAGGTCTGCGGGCAGGAGATCCGGAGTAAACTGGAGCCGGCGGAAGCCGGTATCGATCGCTTGTGCCAGGGTTGCAACGGCGAGCGTTTTGGCAAGTCCCGGGACACCTTCCAGAAGGATGTGCCCGCGGCACAAAAGACCTATCAGCAGGCGGTCGATCATTCTCGACTGTCCTACTATCACCTTGCCGACCTCACCCTTGAGAAGCGTTACAAAGCTGCTCTCCTCGCGAATGCGATCGTTCAGCTTTGCAATATCAACACTCATAGTACCCCTCCGTTTTCAGGACCGTGGAATCGTTCAGATATTTAGCACCGGTTCACCGGCGCATTAAAAATCGCATTTCTTCATCCCGGGCTGCAACCGGGACCTGCGCCTTGATGGGACCTGCCGTCCAACTTAGCGCATTCCAAGGCTGCCGCCTGAAATATTTTTACTACGTTCCGGCAGCGGATTTATTAAAGGTGATGTGTATGTCCATTATGGGAAAATTTCTCGATATAATTCTGATCGTGCTGATAGTCCGTACCATACTGTCCATGGTGTTGCCGCGCCTGAAACAGAAAACCACACCCGCACCGGCGGCGCCCGCGCCCCGATCGGATGAGGAACGCTTCGGCAAAAAGGCGGACATCGTCGACGGAGACTTTGTAGAGCTGAAGTAGTTCCAGCCGCCTTGCCGGGTTTGACGGCCCGCGTAATCCCGAGGAGCGGCTATCTGTTCCCGGGTTCTTACCGGGTATTCATTTATTGACCGGAGGGTAGTAATGGAGCTGGCCGCCGAAACTATCGGATCGTTCACGGTTTTCAAGCTTGCCGGTTGCATCGATTGGGACGGTGCAGGGAGGCTCGACGACGAAATAGGCCGGCACATCAATGCAGGAAGCCCCTGCCTTGCATTCAACCTGGATGCAGTTACCTGCCTTTCGAGCGGCGGCATCGGCGCAATCGCCTTCAATACCAATCTCGTCCGGTCCAGGGGCGGAGCGGTCCACATCATATCCTCGAACCGGTATATCGACGATCTGTTCGAAACCCTCAAGCTGACGCTTGTGTTCAAAGAGGTGTGGCACCGGACGCCTGCCGAATTTGAAGCCTTCGTTCTGAATACGGGATCCGGTTCCCTGCAATAATCCACCCTTGAGGGGCACTATGAAGATCCCTGCGGAGCCGATTTCCTTCCTACCTATTTACAAAGAGACGCTCTGGGGCGGGACGGCCCTGGCCACCCGCCTTTGCCGCCCTCTGTCCCCCGACTTGCGCATCGGCGAATCGTGGGAGGTCAGCGGATCGGGCCAGGATCAATCGACGGTTGCCACGGGCCCGCTGGCAGGGATGAGCCTGAGGCGCCTTGCTGCTGAATTTCCCGCCGATCTTTTTGGCGACGCCGGATCGCCGGGCGGCTTCCCGCTCCTGTGCAAATTTATCGATGCGAGGGATCGGCTCTCGGTGCAGGTGCATCCCGACGATGTGCAGGCGCGGGCAAACGGGTGGGGCGAATTCGGAAAAACAGAGTGCTGGTACATCATCGATGCAAAAGAGGATGCCCGGTGCATAATCGGGTTCAGGCGAAATCTGACCGTCGAGGAGTTGCGGTCTGCCGCGGAATCGGGCACGCTTCCCGGCGAACTCTCGGAGGTACCGATTAAACCCGGCGATGTGGTCTTCATCCCCGCCGGTACGGTACATGCCATTCTGGAAGGTACCCTCATGTACGAGGTGCAGGAGACATCGGATACCACCCTCCGCCTTTACGACTGGGCCCGCCTCGATGCCGCGGGAAAACCCCGTTCCCTCCGTGTACGGGAGGCATGTGCCGTTGTCGATCGCTCGGCTTTGCGCACCCGCCCGATTCCACCGGTAGTGCTTGCCGGCAACGGGTTCAGCCGGAACCTCCGCCTCGCCTGCAGGTACTTTGCCATAGAGCAATATGCGTTCAGGGAGGCCTCCGAGGCCGTCATGGAGGCCCGTAGATCGTTCAGGATCGTCACCGTCGTCCGCGGTGGCGCAACGCTCCTCTACGCCGGCGGGAGAACCGAACTCAGCCTCGGCGAAACGGTACTGCTTCCGGCAATTTTGGAAGAGACGCGTATTGCCGGAGCAGCAGGCGCCGATATTCTGGTATCCTGGGTACCCGACCTGCGGGAGGAGATCGTTCTTCCACTGCGCCACAGGGGGGTTCCGGAGGATGCCATCAGGCTTCTGGGAGGGGTCGGCGCCCGGAACGACCTGACGCCTTTCCTGATGGGCTGAAGCGGGAGATGAGGGTCTTTTCCATTCTTGTTGACTTCGGTTTCATCCCGCATTAATTTCCATTTTGCAATGTTGCATACCACTCACCATACCATTCATGCAGGAGGGATCCCTATGAAGGTCAACAAGTGCATCCTGATGCTCGTATGCGCCGGTTTCGTCGGCGCGGTTATCCTCTTGACAGGCTGCGGTGGAGACAAAGCGATGCTCGACCTGGAGACCCGGCTCAAGGCCCTGGAAGACAAGGGAACGCCCGACAGTGTCCTTTCGAGCGCCAGGGTCGACCTTGAAAATGCAAAAGCCGGGAAACAGCGGGGCGATGGTACGGCGGTCCAGGTAAGCATCGATTCCCTGAAGGTACATGTCGCAGCGGCTGAAAAATGGGCTGAAGGGGTTATGCAGGTAAATAAGGTCCGGGCCGACTCCCTCGCAAAAGTGCTTGCGGATCTAAAGAACGGATTGACCGGCATCCAGCTGAAGATAGCTGACAGCCTCTACTCGGTTCTCGATTCCAACCTCAAAAAAGCCTGGTATCTGCAGGCGAAAGCGGCGGCGGATCACCTTGATTCCCTGATGCCGTCGCTCCTGAAGGATGAGGACCATGCACGGCAGACGAGCGTAAAAATTGTCGGGGTCTGGAACATGGTAAAACAGCATCGGGAAGACGGTGCAAATGAGGTTGAAAAGAACAAGATTTCCTTTATGAAGGACGGCACCTTTGAATATGATGAACAGATGAAAGGCCAGACCAATGATGTTTTGAAGGAAGACTGGCAGTTTATTTCGCACGGCAACTACGGACTCAAGGGGGATACAATCCTTCTCATGACACAGACTGAGAAATGCCTGCGGCAGATTTACTGGAACCTGAATGATAAAAGCCAGTGGGTGAAGAATGAAAAGGCGCCGTACGACTCGGTGATCAAGGACGGCAGCAAAGACCGGTCAATTGCATTCAGTTACCTCAAGGACAATTATCGGAAATAGCGCACATTCGCGGCGCAATCGGACGTCCGGGCGGCAGGTTGCATCATAGGTCCGAGGGATATTTGCTTCGATTGCAATCCTGTAAATAAGAGGGGGGGAGCAGTGCTCCCCCCCTCTTTCATAAAAATCATTGGATTCTTACCTGATGCGGCAACCGCCGGGAGTCGGTCAGACCACGTCGTCGATGACCTCTTCGTCGATATGATCTTCATCCCCATCGGCAATGTGCTCCAGCTCAAAATTCTCACCCTCCTGCTTCATAAGCTCGATAAGGTCGGGGCGATTGATGAGTTCAAGATGGCGGATGCGCCGGTATTCGTTCCGGTGTTCAGGACAGTATTTGGGGTAAATATACTGTCGCGGATAAATTTTTACTTCGAACTGATGGGGACACCCTTCAAGATCGCAGTTCATCACCATCGTAACTACTTCGGTATAACTGTGCTTGAACGTCTGATTCTTGATGTTGACATCCTCCGGCTTCGTCCGCTTGCGGATCCGATAACGATCCTGGCGATGCTCCGGGCAATATTTTGAAATATGAATTCCGAAGAATATCTTCCCGCACCCCGGATAGAGGCATTTTTTTTCGCGGAGCTTCTGTCGACGCCTGGATTTAGGAAGCTGCATTCTTGAAGCTTCTCCTCTGGCTTTCGCCTTGAAAGGATGTTTGCGGCAGTTTGAAATATTTTTCTTGATCACTTCTTGAAAGCGGGTATAAATATAGAGCCGAATGGAAAAAAATGCAATCTATTTGTGAAATTATTTTTCCAGGAATTTGTTTTATTTTACTAAAACTGCATGTAAAATTATAAATATCAAACATTTATCAGAACGTATCCCGAATTTTTATAAAATGAAAATAGACTTTATGCATTGATAACGAGGGAACCCTTTTCGTCAATGTTCCGGAGATGTGCAAGCGAAGGCACCGCTTCCGGAGGCATATTTTACAAGGCTTTTTAGCGGCACGTGTTTTGCCGGCTCTGCCTCGAATCCCGGTATCGCAAATGCTCCGGCACGCAGCAAAAACTAATTTTGAGTTGTCCGGACAAACCCGCGGATCATCATCCCCTTCATGGAGGAATACGTATGACGCAATGCAAAATAACTCTCGATGACCGTCTTCTTGCCGATATTGTGAATCCGAATGAAATTGATGCGTATGCCCCGGCTCTTGCCGCTGCGGAAAAGATGCTTAGTGAGCACAATGGGCCGGGGAACGACTACCTCGGCTGGCTCGACCTGGCGGAAAAAACCCCGGACTCGCTCGTCGATGCCATCAATGAAAAAGCGACGGATTTGAGAAAAAAGGCCGACGTGCTCGTCTGTATCGGGATCGGCGGTTCCTACCTCGGAGCCCGGGCTGCCATCGACTTTCTCTCGCCCTCATTTGAAGATCTTCGATCCCCACGGGTGCTCTTTGCCGGAAACACCATCAACTCCGACTATCTCGACGATCTCCTGACCCTTTTAAAGGACAAGGAAGTAGCCGTCAATGTAATCTCAAAGAGCGGTACCACAACCGAGCCCGGAGTGACCTTTCGCGTGGTTCGGCAATGGATGGAAAAGCGCTACGGACGTCCCGAAGCGGCCAAACGCATTGTGGCAACGACCGACGCGAAGTCCGGGGCGCTCCGCGCACTTGCCGCAGAAGAGGGGTATTCGACCTTCGAAATCCCCGGCGATGTAGGCGGTCGTTATTCGGTGCTGACGCCGGTAGGCCTCGTACCTATCGCCGTTGCCGGGATCGATATTAGAAAGCTGCTCGCGGGAGCTGCCCAGATGGCCGGCATCTGTGCCGGGAACGATGCAAAGGGCGGCTTGTCCGGCCGCTATGCGGTGCTCCGCAACATCCTGTTCCGGCGCGGGTACGGCATTGAAGTAATGGCTTCCTTCCAGCCGCAACTTCATTTTGTCGGAGAGTGGTGGAAGCAACTTGCAGGAGAGAGCGAGGGAAAAAACGGTACCGGCATATTCCCTGCTTCGCTCGACTACACCACCGATCTGCACTCAATGGGTCAATGGATGCAGGAAGGGGTACGGACGGTTTTTGAAACCTTCCTCTATATCAGGAACACCCGCAGCACGCTGACGGTGCCCCGGTTCAGCGATGACAGCGATGAATTGAACTACCTGGCCGGGAAGAGTTTCGAAGAGATCAATCGGCAGGCTTACGCAGGAACGCTCTTTGCCCATATCGACGGCGGGGTACCGGCATCGAGTATCATGATCGAGGATCGTACCGAGGAGACCCTGGGCCAGCTATTTTACTTTTTCGAAAAGGCAATCGCGCTCTCCGGCTATCTGCTGCGGGTCAACCCCTTCGACCAGCCCGGAGTCGAGGCCTACAAGAAAAACATGTTCGCACTGCTCGGCAAAAAGGGATTCGAGAAACAGCATGAGGATCTTGCCGGACGAATGAGCAAGGCGGGAATGGCATGACCAGCCCGACCGTTTATATCATCTCACCGGGGAGTTCTCTATGACCGTACTGCCTGCCATCGGCGTCATCGGATCGGGACGCGCCATTTCGCCGGAACAATCGGCGCTCGCCCACGAAATCGGCGCCCATATCGCACAGCGCAAGATGCTCCTGGTTTGCGGGGGCCTGGGCGGAATCATGGAAGCGGCGGCAAGGGGCGCGCATGAAAACGGCGGCCTCGTCGTCGGGATCCTGCCGACGGCTGTCAAGGAGGATGCCAACCGCTACGTCGATATTGTGATCCCGAGCGGGCTCGGAAAATCCCGCAATGCGCTGGTCGTGCTCTCCTCCGACGTCCTCATCGCCTTTCCGGGGGCCTTCGGCACCTTGAGCGAGATGGCACTTGCCTTTGATCTCGGCAAGAGCGTCATCTGCATGCCGGGCGGCTGGGACCTCAAGAAGGCGGGCCGGATGGAAGGGGCAAGGATCGTTGAGGCGTATGATGCCAGGCAGGCGGTGGGCATGGCCCTGGGTGAGCTTGCTAAAAGAGGATAACCTGTCGGAAACATCGACTCGTAAAGATTCGGCATTGCATACGTGCGGGGGGGAGAATCGCATTGCATGTCCCCCGGGCAGGTTCCGCAAATAACGTCCCAGGCGTACTCCCGCAACGCTCTCGACAGGGCAAACTGCAAAGGTCGAAAGAACGGACGCAATGGATCTAAGAATTGTGGATGATTCGGAGCCGAAGCCGGAGAGGTTGCGCGATCTTCTGGACGAGTGCGATGTCCAGACCTTCCGCGCGGGCGGCAAGGGCGGTCAGTACCAGAACAAGACCGAGAGCGCGGTGCGGCTTGTGCACCGGCCAACCGGCATCACGGTCATCTCCCGCGACGAGAGGAGCCAGTATTTCAATAAGTCGATCTGCCTCGAACGCCTTGAAGAGAAGTTGCGGAAATTACGAGAAAAGCCAAAACCGCGGTTTGCAACAAGGGTCCCGCGGGTTGAAAAGACGAGGAGAAAGTTGATAAAAAAGAAAACCGGGATCAAGAAAACAATGAGGAAGAGACCGGAGATTGAAGATTAACAAGTGAGAGCGAGGGTTTTATTTTAGGCCTTTTGATCTCTCGCTGAAGAGGAAATTGGACAGGGATTAAACCCTCTTGCTGAATATGAGTTTTTTCCCTGGTATTTGTTCGGCAAGGTTTTTCTAAGGGCATAATCGCTCTGTTTATCTTCCAAGTTCAACTATATAGATGTTTTTCCACTTCTTTCCCGTCAAATAGAACTTCCCGGTTTCATTATTGTATGCAATCCCGTTGAGGACATCGTCGGAAGAAGTTGCAGCCTCGCGCCGTACCAGTTCGGTGCAATCGATGATGCGCTCAACCTTTCCATTCCCCGTGTTTATTACGACGATCGAGTCCGAGTACCAGACATTGGCGTACAGCTTTCCCTTGACCAGTTCGAGCTCGTTCAGGTTCCGGACAGGCCTTCCCGCCAGCGTGACCGGGATCTTGCGTTCAAGAGTGAAGGCCGGACTTCTGACGAAAATGGTGTCCGAGCCGTCGCTCATATAGAAAAATTTATTGTCGCTTGCCAGCCCCCAGCCCTGGCCGCTGTAAATAAAGGCGGGACCGGGCGAGAGATCGTCCAGGTTCCAGGAAAAGGCGGTTTCCTCACGCCAGGAGAGCTGCACTATGGAGCTCCCCATCCGTGCACATCCCTCGGCAAAAATGTGCGGATCCATGGGCACGGCCCTAATGAGCATGCCGGTCTCCGCGTTTAGAATGCGGATTCGTGAGCTTCCATAGAGTCCGTCACTCTCATAGAGCTTGCCGCGGTCGAAGAATATCCCCTGCGTGAATGCCGCGGAATCATGCGGAATACTGCCGATGATCCTCGGTTTCAAAGTTGGAGGGATAGAGACGCTGTTGCAGAAAACGAGGGCCGCGATCAGGGCAGGCATACAAAGCGAAATAAGTCGTCTGGCTGAATACATAGGTGGAGGTAAAATAAATTGCCGCATCATCCTCTTTCTCGCCATTATTCAAGGCGGCATGCAGAACCTTGACCATTTCTTCTCCATATCGTATTTTGACCTCCAGTGGCAGCGTAGCTCAGTAGGTTAGAGCAATGGAATCATAATCCATGTGTCCGGGGTTCGACTCCCTGCGCTGCTACCAATAAAATCGGTCCTGGAGTCCAGTAGCCCAATGATTCCAGGGCCTTTTTATTTTGACCCGGTGACTCACGTACCCCCCCGCCGATTTTCTCCGTTGCACTCCTGAGTCCGGGAACCGAGGTCGAAAGAGTACCATAATGACGGCCATGGTAACCTGCATGTTCAATTATAGCCTGTTCCGAACAAAGGATTTCGAATCTCAGGAGAATAATTTAAAAGGGTCTATATAATAAGCCGCAGAAATATATTTTAAATTTTCAACTCATGATACGGTAATCCGCATGGCTGTTTTCCTCGAACCCTAAGAGGAGTGCTATGATAAGGATCGCGGTGCTGTTCTGCTCTGGGAAGAATGGATATACATTAATAAGGGGCTCAAACCTGAACAATTGACCGGAAGCGGGCCCAATGCGCCTATTATTTTGCTTTCAATTTCAATCATCCACTTCATTTAAGGAGTACCATGTCTCTCACACAATCGCAGCTCATCGAGCAGCTTGCCGCGGTCGATGAAACAATCAGCAAGAAACAGGTAAAGGTTTTTCTCAGCGGACTTACCGATCTGGCTTACAAAGAGGCAAAAAACGGTTTTACTCTTCCCGGGCTTGGAAAAATAGTGCTCGTTAAGCGCAAGGCCAGACTCGGCCGTAATCCGGCAACGGGTGAATCCATTAAAATTCCCGCAAAGGTAGTGTTAAAGTTCAGAGTAGCAAAATCCGCAAAGGATGCCATAGGCGGCGCAGCTAAAAAGACTACCCCACTATCCGCGAAGAAGGCCGTGAAGAAGCCGGCAAAGAAAAAATAACCGGCACTACAGCGGTGCGAGTGTTAGACCTGCAATGGGAGGCGGGGGTTTCTCACCTCCCAGTTTTTATGCGCGAATTGCGGTTTTATGAATCATCAGCTGAATTGCAGCTAATCGAGACCAAATTAAAGGAGGCATCGGGAGAAATCTTCCTTCCGGACCGATGGCCATAACCGCGCACTTCAATCTGTCGATGACAGTAACTTTTTTACCCCGGTAATTCGTAGTCCTCAGGCAGGCTGTGCCTGCAAGGTGAGGGGAATGAACCGCATATCAGAAAGGCTACAAGCCATGGATGATGCCACTGGAAGTGCACGGGCGGGAATACTATGAAACAGGCAAAGAAATCGGTGACCAAAGAAGCGACGTTCGTTCCGCCCATAGATGCCGATGTAATGGCACGGATCAATGCGAAAATTGCGAAAGCGCATGAGCAGACGGAATCTCCCTACGTTTTCCATAAATCAAAGCCGCCCGCAGGGACAAAATAAGGAAGAGAATGTCGCAAGATCGTGAAAACCGTTGATGTAATGATAGGTGCAGGAAGGTTGTTTAATATGGTCGAATAGAGAGTGCCAGTGCGCTCTTTTGTACAACCCCCCGATGAACGCGTTTATTCCGGCTGTTTAGAGTTATGCCTTTTCCCGAGAGTCCCAAGTATTTTATCAGGTGATAAACTATGGATATCCGGCCTTTTTCCAAACAATGGAGCTCGCCATTTTTCCCGGCTGTAGAGCAGTGGCTGAAGGACAAACCGACTTGCACACTTGTCAAAGGGCTTGCAGGCTCGGCAGACAGCCTTCTCATAAGTGATTTTTTCTCCGCTTCGGGCCGTCCGGTACTGGCTATTGTGGAAACCGCCAAGAAAGCCGAAACGCTCAGCGACGAATGCCGGACCTTTCTGGGCGATGAGGCGGTTGAATTTTTTCCATCGCGCGATGCGGTTCCCTACAATATGAAGTCCCCTTTCGGGCCCACTACTGAAGCACGGTTTCGTGTACTTGCACGGCTTCTTCAAGGGAAAAACATCGTCATCGTTGCACCAGCGGCAGTGCTGACGCAGAAGATTCCCCCGCCGAAAACCCTCTTCAACCGGATTATCCGCCTCAGTCCCGGCGATGAGGTGTCAATCGATACGCTTGCGCGGTGGCTTGCGGAGATCGGATTCCATCGCGAAACCCAGGTTGCAAACCTCGGCGCTTTCGCTATACGGGGCGGCATCGTCGATATCTATCCGTTTCTCACCGAAAACCCGGTCCGCTTTGAATATTGGGGCGACACCATCGATTCGATCCGTGAATTCGATGTGTTTACTCAAAAATCGCTCACATCGAAAACCTGCGTGGAATTGTACCCCATGCGGGAGTTCTGTTTTTCGGAAACCGACGTCGCTGCTGCCCTGATCAACATGGGCGATCATGCTGTCGAAGCAGGAGGCGAGCCTTTGACAGTCGGCAGGTTTGAGCACCAGTGGAAGGGGTTGGCCGACCCGGAGGGAGTCGAATGGTTCCTGCACTGGTTCGATACCCCCGTTGCCTCGATCCTCGACTATGTCCCCGCTCAGACGATTGTTGTATGGGACGATTTTCTCGGACCAACGAGGCGATTCGAGGAGACCGTTGAAAACTACGAACGGCACCGCTCACGGGTACCGGAGGTAATCGCGCCGTTTGTTTCGAAACCGCGCGATCTCCTTCACCGGGAATCGGTCATCGAGGAGCGCCTCCTCGGCTTTCAACAGGTATATTGCGATACGATGGGCGCTCCTCCCGGCAGCTTGCCGCTGCAGGTTGCCATCAACGCACAACCGGAGTTCACGCGGGAACTCGCCCCACTTGTGGGGGCACTTACCTCTCGCAATGAGGAGGGATACCGGTGCGTCCTGCTCTCGCCGAACCTGGGTCATGCCGAGCGGATGCAGGAACTCCTCGGCGATGAATGCCCCTTTGTCGAGATCGCGCTCGGGTATCTGAGCCACGGCTTCAGCGCAGCCACGGAACGGCTCCTTCTTTTTTCGGAGAATCAGATTACCGGCGGCTCTGAACGACCGGTACGGATCCGGAAACGGAAGGCGTCGATCGCCATTGCCGGCTTCGATGCTCTTTCGCCGCAGGATACCGTGGTCCACGAGGACCACGGTATCGCGAAATTCATCGGCGTTGAACGCGTGCTTGCCGGCGGCACGCACTCCGATTGCATGGTGCTCCTCTTTGCCGACAACGCCCGGGTCTACGTTCCGGTGGGTGATTTCCACAAAGTCCAGAAGTACATTGGCAAGGAGTCGGTGGCCCCGGCACTGTCGAAGATCGGCACCGGACAATGGGACCGGCTCAAGAGCCGTACACGGGAATCCCTGAAGGAAATGGCCTCCGAGCTTATCGAGCTCTATGCCAAGCGTCAATTTCTCAAGGGCATCGCCTTTGCGCCCGATACCCTCTGGCAGAAGGAGTTCGAAGACGCATTCGTCTACGAGGAGACCCTTGATCAGTTGCGCGCCATTAAAGAAGTCAAGCAGGACATGGAGGAGCCCAAACCCATGGATAGGCTGGTCTGCGGCGATGTCGGCTTTGGCAAGACCGAAGTGGCGATGCGGGCGGCCTTCAAAGCGGTGCTGTCGGGATACCAGGTAGCACTCCTCGCACCCACGACAATTCTCGCTTCGCAGCACTTTGCAGTTTTTTCCGAGCGCATGGCCTCTTTCCCGGTGAGAATCGCCCCCCTCAGCCGCTTCCAGCGCTCTTCCGAACAGAATGCCACGGCGGCCAGGGTCGCTGCCGGCGAGATCGACCTGGTAATAGGCACCCATCGAATGCTTTCCGAGGACGTGAAATTCAAGAACCTGGGGCTTATCATCGTCGATGAGGAACAGCGGTTCGGGGTCAGGCACAAGGAGAAGCTCAAGCAGTTCAGGCACACGATTGATGTCCTGTCCCTTACCGCCACACCCATTCCGCGCACGCTCCATATGTCCCTTGTCGGCGCGCGCGACCTCTCCATCATCGCCACGCCGCCGCGTAACCGCCTTCCGGTGGAAACGACTGTTGCGGAGTTCCACGAAGACCTCATCAAGAGTGCGATAGAGAATGAGCTTGAACGCGGCGGCCAGGTATACTTTGTAAATAACCGGATCAAGAACCTGGATGCCATGCGGGATACCATCAATCGCCTCGTGCCTGGCGCGCGGGTTGCGAGCGCTCACGGCCAGATGCATGAGCGTGAGTTAGAGCTTATCATGAAGGAGTTTATAGCCGGAAGATTCGACGTGCTGCTGTCAACCGTCATTATTGAAAACGGCCTTGATATTCCAAACGTCAACACCATCATCATCAATCGTGCCGACACTATGGGGCTGTCGCAGCTCTACCAGCTGCGGGGCCGGGTGGGGCGTTCGTCGGAACAGGCCTATGCTTTTTTGCTTACGCCCCAGTTCAGGGAGGTGAAAGAGGATTCGCTCCTTCGGCTGCGCGCGCTCGAACAGTATACCGACCTCGGGAGCGGTTTCCAGATTGCCATGCGCGATCTTGAGATTCGCGGAGCCGGCAATATCCTGGGTACCCGCCAGCACGGTTTCATTGCCGCTGTCGGTTTCGAGATGTACTGCCGGCTGCTGCAGGACGCTATGCGGGAGATGAGCGGAGAACCTGCCCCCCCTGCGCCACCCGAGGTGAAGATTGAGATAGCGGTAGAAGCCTATCTTCCGTCCGAGTACGTAGCCGATGGGCCAACGAGGATCGAGATCTATCAGGAACTATCCGGCGTTGCATCGATCGCAGCTTTGGTCGAAATTGAAAAAAGTCTGGTCGACCGGTTCGGCCCTATTCCTCTGACCACGGGAGCTCTCCTTGCACTGGTCCGCATTAAATTCGCGGCCCGCACCATGGGCATAGTACGGGTAGCAATAAATGATGCGGGAGAGCTGTCCCTTTATTTCGAGGGTGAGGAAGAGACCGTTCGCGAAACGCTTATGCGGTTCATGAAGCAGAGCAGCCGGCAATTTGAGGCAACCGCCCCTGCGGCCACCGATCCCCCGCAAATAATTCTGAAAACAAGGCTCGCTGCTTTGGAAAAGGGCGATCGGCTGCTTGAGGCACTGGCCATCCTTGAGTCAAATCAGCAGCCCTGAGAGACTTGGTTCCGGCAAGAATTGTTCGGGTGAAACGTATTCATTGATAATTGTGCGCAGGGTTTCCCCGTGTATCCACAATTAAAATCTTGTATCGCGCAGACTCTAACAAGGTATTTTCCTCGAAAGTCTCTATATGAGAATTTATAGGGGAGACCGGTGGTATTCGATCAGAGGTGCCGTTTTGCGCGTACCTCGGGAATGTGAAAGGAATGCATGACAGGTAATTTTTTTAAACTGAAGGTGGCTTTTTTTGCTGGTGCTCTTTGTATTGCTGTTTTTGCCGGGAAACCGGTGCAGCTGGATGGAATTGTTGCGGTGGTCGGTGATGAGGTAATCCTGAAATCAGACCTGGACGGTTATACGGCAATGCGGCTTTCTGCGATTAACGTTAAGCCGGACTCGGGATCATTCATCGAGTACGAAAAAAAGTTCCTCGATGAGCTGGTCGACGGCAAAGTGCTTCTTGCCCATGCAAAAAACGACACAACCATCACGCTCACCGACGAAGAGGTCGACCGCGCCCTTGAGAACCAGATCGTGGGAATTCTGAAGCAGAATAATCTCACCATTGATGGCCTCGAAGCCGCACTTGAGAAGGAACAGGGCATAACGCTCGCAAAATTCAAGGTAGAGGCACGAAAAAACCTTCGGGATCAGCTCCTCAAGCAGAAAGTGCAACGCCAGTATATTCCCTCGATCAAAGCAACGCGTCGCGATGTTGAGGCCTTTTATAAACAATACCGCGACAGCCTCCCTAAGGCCGGGGAGAGCGTTCTCCTGTCGCGGCTTGCCATTACGGCCAAAGCAGCTCCCGAGGTTCGCCAGGTTGCATGGGATAAGATTACTTCTATCAAGAAACGCCTTGATAACGGTGAAGACTTTGCCGAAGTGGCAAAAAAATATTCGGAAAGTCCTGAGGCGGATTCCGGCGGCGACCTCGGATTCATCGAGAAGGGTTCCCTCAACCTGATAGCCTTCGAAGAAAAGGCATTTTCGATGGAACCGGGACGGACGAGCGATCCCTTCGAAACCAGGCTCGGATTCCATATTATCAAGGTTGTAGCCAGGCAGAACCAGCAAGTACATGTGTTGCAAATATTCGTTAAGGTTGCCCCTCCTGCCGAGGAAACAGCCAGGATTACCGGCCTGCTCGATTCCATCCGACGCACCTGCACCACCGCGGGCAGTTTTACCGCAGCCTTTCACCTTTACAGCAATGAAGATGCCTCCAAAGTAGCGGACGGGCTTCTCGGATGGAAATCGATCATTACCCTGGACGGCCCGGTCCGGGCGGCGATCGATACTCTTGGAAAAGGTGCAATAACGCCGGTAGTAAGCGAGGACAGGGGATACGCTATCTATCGCATCAACGACAGAGTCCCTGAGCGAACGCTGACGCTCGACGATGACTGGCAGGTGCTCGCCGATAAGGCTCAGGACATCATGGTTCAGAAAAAGATGATCGAGCTCGTCGGTCGGTGGCGCAAGCAGGTATTTGTCAGCATAAGGATGTGAACCGTGCTGTATGACGCGCTGTCACCCATTTACGACAGAATGATGAGCCATGTTGTGTATGAGGATTGGGTCGAGCTCATCGAACAAGTCGCGGATACCTATCTGTCCTCGTCCCGCCCATCCATTTTAGAGCTTGGCGGCGGAACCGGCGTTTTAGGTGCCCTGCTGCGCAGGAAGGGCTTCCGGTACCTCGGATCGGACCGCAGTTTCGGCATGTGCCGTCAGTCGAAGAGCCGAAAGGCCCTCGTTACCTGCGCCGATGCGCGGGCCTTGCCGGTAAAGAAGCGTTTCGATCTTATTATTTTTTTGTACGACGGCATCAATTACCTGCAGTCGCTTGACGACTATGCGCGTCTCTTCGCCGAAGCGGCCGACTGCCTCATGCCGGGCGGTTGCTTTCTTTTCGACATTACCACCGAGGCCAACTCCCTCCGCCATTTCCGCGACTATCTTGAGAGCGAGGACTGGGGCGATTATGCCTATATCCGCCGGAGCTATTTCAGCCGGGATACCCGCCTGCAGCATAATGACATCACCATATTCAGGCGGCTGACCGAAAAGACTCCTTTCTATCAAAAGAGCACCGAGCGCCATTGCCAGAAGGTGTTCAGCGCCAATGCCATCGCCGGCGCGGTTCCTGCATCACTCTACAGCATCCTCGGCATCTGGGATGGTTTCTCCATGAAGGAGCATCGCCCACAGTCGGAGCGGATACACTTCCTGCTGCAAAAACTTGACTCATGATTCTCTTCGAGCAGGTGACGAAGGCGTACGGAAACGGCGTCGTCGCCCTTGAAGATCTTTCATTTGCTGTTGAAAAAGGCGAGTTCGTATTTCTTTCCGGCGACTGCGGCGCGGGTAAAACGACGGTGCTGAAGCTCCTGGCCATGGAGGAATTCCCAACCTCGGGCAGGATAGTTGTCTGTGGCTGCGACTCCGGCACCATCCGGCGCAGGGGTATTGCGGGCCTGCGGCGAAAGCTCGGTATCATATCGCAGGATTTCGGGCTCCTGACCGATCGTACGGCGGTCGAAAATGTAGCCTTTGCGATTCGCGCCATCGGAACCCCTGAACGGCAGGTTCTCGGCAGGGCCTTCGACATCCTCGCAGAAACCGGCCTCGGGCATAAATCCGAAGTGCATCCCGACTGTCTTTCGGGCGGCGAGCAGTGGCGGTTGCGCATTGCCCGGGCCATGGCGAACGATCCTTACCTGCTCCTGGCCGACGATCCTTTCGGCAATCTCGATCCCGACGCCGCATCGGAAATATTTGCGCTTTTGCAAACTATCAACCTGCGCGGCACCACCATCCTTGCCGCCACTCACGAAACCGAATTCCTGCGCTCCATCCGGGAGCGGAAAATTCATCTGCAACGCGGTCGTCTGGTGGATGGGGAGGTGCATTGATTTACCGGCGGCGACGCCAACCGCCCGGCAACGAGTTTCCCTCTAAATTCAGCATGTACGGAGCTGCAGAATGTATAAACCTGTCATCTGTGTTGTCGGTCTCGGCTACGTCGGCTTGCCTCTTGCGGTGGGACTTTCACGGCAATTTAAGGTCTATGGATTTGACATCAAGAAGTCCCGGATCGAAACCCTTGAGCGGCACGAAGATCCCAACCGCGAGGTTAGCGCGGAAGAGCTCAGATCCGCAAATATCGTCTGGTCGAGCGACCCGTCGGTAATCGGTAAAGCCGGATTCATCATTGTCGCCGTGCCGACCCCTATTGATAAAAACAAGAACCCCGATCTTACGCCGCTTCACCGCTCCTCGGAGACCGTGGGCCGCTACCTGCAGAAGGGAGCGGTGGTCGTCTATGAGTCAACGGTCTACCCCGGCGTAACCGAGGACGAGTGCGTGCCTGAGCTCGAAAAATCCTCGGGAATGAAGTGGAAAGAGGGGTTCTTCGTCGGCTATTCGCCTGAGCGGATAAATCCCGGTGACCGGGGCCACACCTTTACCGGCATCCTTAAAATCGTCTCGGGCGACACGGCGGAAACGCTCGAAAAAGTCGCGGAGGTCTATGGTGCCGTTGTCAAGGCCGGCATTCACCGCGCCCCGTCCATCAAGGTAGCGGAGGCGGCAAAGGTCATCGAGAATACCCAGCGGGATATCAACATAGCGCTCATGAACGAGCTTCGCATCATCTTCGACAAGATGGGGATCTCCACGCGCGATGTGCTCAAGGCGGCCGGAACCAAATGGAATTTCCTGCCCTTTGAACCCGGCCTCGTCGGCGGCCACTGCATCGGCGTCGACCCCTACTATCTCGCTTACAAGGCCGAGGAGATCGGCCACCACCCGCAGATCATCATGGCCGGCCGCAGGATCAACGATGCCATGGGCCGCTACTTCGGCCGCGAGCTCGTCAAGATGATGATACGCTGCAGGCTGAAGGTCATGGACGGCCGGGTGCTCGTCTGCGGCATAACGTTCAAGGAGAACGTTCCGGATATCCGCAATTCGCGCGTTATTGACATTGTTAATGAACTGCGGGAGTTCGGTATCGCAGTCGATGTATGGGATCCGCTTGCCGATCCCGGCGAAGTCCTGGATGAGTACGGGATCCCGCTCATTGCGCAACCGCTCAAGGGAACCTATGACGCGGTCATTTTGGCGGTCAAGCATGCCGAGTTCATGGCTAAAGGAGCCGCCGGACTCCGGTCATTTGCGAAAGAGAACGGCATCTGGTACGATATAAAGGAATCATTCGCCTAGCGGTTTGTTCCGG
This sequence comes from Fibrobacterota bacterium, assembly GCA_003164335.1. GTDB lineage: Bacteria > Fibrobacterota > Chitinivibrionia > Chitinivibrionales > Chitinispirillaceae > BOG-1184. Next base: position 35,464 of record PLTF01000150.1, on the reverse strand, counting down.
AATCTTCGGGATCTCCCTCAATAGTTGGTGCTTTTTCATACCCCAGGAGCTATAATTACTATTCTGAAGCAGTTACGCTGATTTCAAGCGGAAACAGGTATTCGTCATTAGTAAAGGTAGCCGGTATGGATACGCTCCAGGAGAACCCCGCTACGATCATCGTTCTGCCCAGGGACCTGGACTACCTCTGGGTGGAGGAATCGCGAATTTTCGATCGACGCGAGCCCCGGCTGGTCCTCGATTTTTCAGGCACACAGCGCATCGACTCCGCAGCACTCTGCGCCATCAGACTCCTGCACGAGACCCTCAAGGCACGCAATTGCCGCCTGTCGCTCCGGCATGTTTCCGGTGAACTGCTTTCCCTTCTCGAATCTTCCTCCCTGCCCATCGACCTGCCCCAAAACCCGACCGATGCTTCGGGGGGCGGTTTTTTTACGGCCATCGGCGGCTCTCTCGTTGACGCCAGGGACAGCTGCATCGGGGCTACGAGCGTGCTGGTGGAAATGCTGTACTGGGGAACGATAGGCCTCCTGAAAAAGCGGGAGTACCGCAAGGGCGTGCTCGGCGAACAGATGTACCTGCTCGGGTACAAAGCCCTCGGAATTGTCGCCCTTCTCTCCTTTCTCATCGGCCTGGTGCTTGCAATACAGGTAGCCCTGCAGCTGAAGGATTTCGGCGCTACGGTATTCCTGGGTCCGCTCATCGGAATCACCATGATCCGCGAGATGGGGCCGATTATAACCGCCGTGATCCTTGCAGGGCGCACCGGGAGCGCCACAACCGCCGAGATCGGGACCATGGTGGTCGGGGAAGAACTGGATGCCCTGCGAACCATGGGAATCAACCCGGTCCAGTTCATCGTAGTACCGAAATTCTGGGCAATTTCCCTTACCATGCCGGTTCTTTCCATGATCGGGACCGGGACCGGGATCCTCGGCGGATGGCTGGTCGGGTTTTTTTACCTTGGCCTCTCCTCTTCCACCTTCTGGGGGCAGCTTTCCGAGAATCTTCATGCCGAGGACGTCATGACCGGCCTCGTCAAATCCATCGTCTTTTCCTGGCTCATCATCTGGATCGGCTCGTACTACGGCTTCAGGGTGCGGGGAAGTGCCGAGTCGGTGGGACGCGAAACGACCGCAAGCGTTGTCGCCTGCATATTCATCATCATCGTTGCGGATGCGGCCTTTTCCTTTATCATGTAAACCTGCGGCAGGTCTATGGCGCCACTTTCCGAAAAACCAATTGTCGCGGCAACCGACCTTTCGGTCCGCTATGGTGCGTTCCGGGTGCTGCATGAAGTTTCCGTTGCAGTCCGGCGCTCGGAAATCAGGGTGATTCTCGGCGCCTCGGGATGCGGAAAAACCACGCTCCTCAAAACGCTCGTCGGGCTCCTGAAACCATCTTCCGGCTCGGTACGCCTTTTCGATGTGGAAATTGGCGAGCAGGACGATCCGGAAACCATCGCGGTCCTCAAAAAAGCCGGGGTGCTGTTCCAGGGCGGCGCACTCTTGGGCTCGCTTACCGTTGAGGAAAACGTGGCGTTGCCGCTCGAAATGCATACCTCCCTGCCGCCCCGACTCATAAAGGAGATCGTTGCATATAAACTTTCTCAGGTACGGCTGACCGGAAGCGGGCCGCTCTATCCTGCCGAGCTCTCCGGCGGCATGCGCAAGCGGGCGGCGCTGGCACGGGCGCTCGCTCACGATCCCCCCCTCCTTTTCTGCGACGAGCCCTCGGCCGGCCTCGATCCGATCACCGCAGCCGGGCTCGACCGGCTGCTGCTCGATCTCAGGCGGACCCTCGGCATCACCATTGTGGTGGTGACCCATGAGCTCAGGTCAATTGAAACCATTGCCGACAATATTTCATTTTTACAGGACGGTTCGGTGCTGTTCGACGGAGCGCTTGCCGATGCGGCCAAATTGACATACGGTCCAGTGCACGATTTTTTCACCCGGACCGAACCGCCTCCCCCTGCCGGCTCGGGCGGACAGGGATACGGTTTCATCGTGGAGAGGGACCCATGAACATCTCAAAGGCCCAGCGGGCGAGGCTCGGGATATTTACAACGGCAGGATGCGCGGTACTCGTGATCCTGCTGTCCGTTGCGATGGGCCTCAAGCTCAACCAGAGAACGAAAACCTACTGGGCATTTTTCAAGGGGGAATCGATCTCCGGCCTGGAGCGCGGAGCCGATGTCAAGTTCAGCGGCGTACCGATCGGGCGGATCGAAGGGATATCCTACGATGCCGCCGATCTTTCTAAAGTAAAGGTCTCCTTCAAGGTGCAGGCCGATTTCCCCATGAAATCGGATATGTATGCAACCACCGGCCTGCTCGGCATCACGGGGCTTAAATATATCGAAATCATGGGCGGGACGAATGCCGCGCCAACGCTTAAAAACAACGCGGAACTGCCGACGCGCGTCTCGCTCATGTCCTCGATCTCCGGCAAGGCCGAGGCGATCGCCGTCAAGGCCGAATTCCTCCTCAACAACCTGAATACCTTGACAAATCCGGACAGCCTCCGCTCGTTCAAAATACTGCTCGACAACATGGCCGCGGTGACGGGCGATGCGCGGGGGATGGTCGCTTCCCTGACGCCGAAGATCGATTCCGTAGCCGGTACCGCCGTTTCGGTCATGGGGAAAGTCGACCGGATCGCCGGCAATGTGCAGAGTATTACCTCGACGCTCGATCACTCTTTCTCCGCCGGCCAGCTTTCGTCCACCATCTCGTCGATTGATTCCGCGGCGATCTCCCTGCGGCAGGTAACGCAGACGCTGTCGCTCATCGTGCTGCAGTCCCACGACGATTTTGCGGTCAGCATGCGCAACCTGCGCGAGGCCTCGGAAAATGCCGACCAGCTTACCCAGATGCTCGTTGAAAATCCTTCGCTCCTGCTTCGCAATGAAGCGCCGAAAGAAAGGTCCCTGCGATGAATCTTCGCCGGCGTCAATTGATGACGGGTTGTGCGGCCCTTGCCCTCGTTGCGGCATGCGGATCGATCCCCCTGAAGCATTATTACGAACTTAATTACCTTCCGTCTACCCACTGGGGGCGACTGTCGCCTTCCCCCTATCCCTGCACGGTCCGGGTCGCCGACTTCGGCATCGAGCAGGCATATAACCGCCCCGAAATCGTCTACCGCCAGAGCCCCTTCCAGCTCCAGTACTATTACTACCGGGTGTGGGCCGTCAAGCCCGACCGGATGGTGACCGACTTGGTCTACCATCATATCCTCAATTCCGGCCTGGTTGCCAATGTCATCCGCCGGTACGATCAGGCCCCGAAACCCGATTACGATCTCGGCGGCGACCTCGAAGCGGTAGAGGAATACGATTCCGGCGAACTGTGGTTCGCGCACCTTGCCCTGACGATAAACGTGACCCGGATTTCGGACGGCACCTCGATTTATACACGGCGGTTCGATCTCCGGAAACGCGTATATCAACATACCCCCGAATACGTCATTCGCGAGATGTCGTCGCTCTTCGAGTATATCATGACGCAAGTCATCCACGATCTCGACGGTAAATTCGCCGTCACGTACCATGTTTCGGCGTCGGCCCCGGACAGCGTCGGTCCCGCTCCTGAATACGGCACTTCCCCTTCGACCACTGAGATCAAATAGGGAGGACCGATGACGGTACGTGCAGGATTCGGTAGCGCACTCATGGTCGCCGGCCTCTTCTTCATGGTTGCCGCGGATCCGCCGCCCGATATTCCGGGCAGGGAATTACAGCAGGACGATATCAATGCTGCGGTTCCCAAGGACACCGCCCGGAAGAGTACCGGACAGAAGGGTGCCTCCGGCACAACCACGCCTCTTGAGGAGCAGCAGAAGACCTGGGATGCCCCGCCCCTGTCCGAACAGATGGCAGGGGTCGAGTCCTTTGTTCCCATCGGCATGGGCGGCATCTTCGTTCCCCGGTTCACCGCCGCCAATCTCGAGCCCATTGTCCTGGTTCTTGATTCGACCGGACATACCGTTACCTCAGGGAATCCCGGCAAGACATTCAGTGTCGAGCCGGGCAATTATACGGTTGTTTTCGGCAGCGGCGCGCACGAGCAGCGAATCGTCCGGAAGGTGACCGTCGAGGAAGGGAGGACGGTTCCGGTTCTGCCGGACTGGGCCGGGTTGTCCATCGAAACCATCGACTCGCTCGGCGTCTCCTTCCGTGGACAATACGAAATCGCCCGCATCGACCAGTTTGAAACGTATGGCCAGGGCTACGGTGCGCATCCCGAACTCGGTGAAGTGGTAAAAACCTGGATTCTCAAACCGGGCGTTTATAAAATTATCGGGGTGGGTGACGATTACAACACCCTTTCCGGGTTTGTTACCGTTCGCCTTGATCCCGGGGAGCTCTGCCGGTTTACGCTTGTCCAGGACTCCACAACCAACCATATCCTCGGCGGCGGCACGGTCGATGTTACCCCGGAATCCAAGCTTGCCACTGCGTGGAAATACGGCGGCAGCCTTGGCGGCACGGTCAAGTTCAACGCTACGCTCGATGAACATCAGAAGCCGTTTGACACGGTCACCAATACCAACCTCGGGGTCCTTGCCACGCTCTGGCTTACCTACCGGAAACCACCTTACGAATGGCAGAACCGTATCCGGCTCAATGAGGGATTCAATTTTACCGGACTCAGTGCGGATAACCTGCAAACCGATATCGATGAATTTCTTCTCAACTCGCTTTTAATCTATCGTTTCCTTTCCTGGCTCGGTCCTTATGCAAACATGCAGCTTCTTGCCAGCTTCCTGCCGGTGCAACTGCTCCGGACCAGTTCCACCCCGGACTTCTGTATCCTCGACGGAAAGGGCAATATCCAGGCATTCGATTCCACCCTCAGGTCCTTCCGGCTCAAGCCGCCGTTTAATTCTATCCTCCTTAACTTTGGAGCCGGTCTCAATGCCGATGCGATCAATTTCACCTTTCTCGAAGCGAAAGTCAGGGGGGGGTTCGGCGGCTCCTACTCTTATTTTCCAAGCCAGGATCGGATCGGCGACACCACCTCGATTCTCAACTATAAATCCCTGCCTGTTGCCACGAGGGCGCTGGTCGGCAAATCCGTCATCCTGGTACCGGTAGCCGAGGCCTCTGCACCCGCCATCGGCCCGCAGGCGGCGATCAGCGGTCTCCTGCGTCTTGGAAAATTCATCACGGCCGACGGCGAGCTGGATATTATCGATCCGACCACTCGGCTGACTCATCCGGATTACAACATTATTTCTACGATAAGCTTGCGGCTTATCCGCTGGATCACGCTCGACTACGACTACACCTATCAGCGGCAACAGCCGGTACAGGTCGCCGCGCAGGTCAATAAGACAACCTATGGCGTTTACCTGCGGTTCTCGTATTCGAGCAGGTAAATGAAGGGGACCTCTAAACATTGCTGTATTCGTCCTTCGACAAGCTCAGGACGAACGGCAATCCCTTAAAGTTAAAGGAAATGGCCGTTCGTGGTGAGCCTGTCGAACCATGAACGGTATTTTTAGAGGTCCCCTGATGTTATTCCTCTTCTTTCGCCGGCACCAGGATGATCGGCACCCGGGAGCGCGAGCAGATCTTCGGCGCAACGCTCCCTTCGAACGCGGCGCTGAGTCCCGAGCGTCCATGGGTCCCGAGGACCATGAGGTCAGGCCGGTGCTTCGCAATGGTCCGCAGCAGCGCCCTTTCCGGATTTCCCCGAACCAGGAGCGTTGAAACGGTCAGGCCGTCCGCTTCGAGCCGCTCACGGATCCCATCGAGGTACTCCTTGCCCTGAACCGTCGACTGATCGAGAAGTTCCTCGGTGGCGCGCGGGAGGAGCCGGCTTATAGCACCGAGGCTTGCGCCAACTTCCGAAGACCGGGGCACGGCGAGAACCGGGAAGACCGCCGCCTTGAATGCCCCGGCAAGAAACTGCGCGACCGCCACGGCAGGTTCGTGTTCCTCCCTCCCGTCGAGCGGGAGCATGATCGACCCGCAGGTATAGGCGCGACCGCCCCTGCCGTTTTTCGGCGGAATGAAGAACACCGGTACGGTGTGGGTTGCAGCGACCTGCTGCGCGATCGAGCCCCATATAAACCGCCGGATGTCGTTCCTGCCGTGCGTGCACATCATGACGAAATCCGCGCCGAGCTCCTGTACGTGCAGCGCGATGGCTGCAGGAACGTTCGAAAGTTCATCCTGATGCACATGGCAGGTAACCGCGACTCCTTCACTTTCGAGCAATACCTTCAGCCCGTCAAGATAGGCTTCGGCCTCGGGCCAATCCTGGAGATGGTGTTCGTCGTGCACCGCCTGCGGCGCATTTTTTTCTACTATATGCACCAGCGCCACCGGGGCTCTGCAAACGCGGGCAAAGGATGCGGTCGCCGGGAGCACCGATTCCGCCGAGCGCGATCCGTCAAGAGGCACGAGAATGCGGGTTACCATGGATTATCCTTTGAAAAACAGTCGGTACAGCAGAAAAACGTTGAGCGACAGGATGAGCGCCGCAACGATGACCGCAATAAAGGTTGTAATGGGCCGGTTAACCAGTTGGCCCATGATCGATTTCCTGCTGGTAAATAAAATAAGCGGCACCACGGCAAACGGCAGGCCGAAGGAGAGCACCACCTGACTCATGACAAGCGACCGCGTGGCGTCGACCCCGAGACCGATGACCAGGAGCGAGGGGATCATGGTCACCATCCGGCGTATCCAGACCGGGATGCGGCGCTTCAGGAATCCCTGCATGATCACCTGGCCGGCGCTGGTACCCACCGTGGAGGAAGAGAGCCCGGACGCAAGGAGCGAAATGGCGAACACGAGGCTCGCCGCTCCGCCGAAGAGCGGCTTTAACGTCAGGTGCGCGTCTTCGATGGTTGCAAGGCTGGTCATTCCCTTGCTGTAAAATGCCGATGCCGCCATGACGAGCATCGCGAGATTGACCAAGCCGGCGATGGTCATGGCGATCCCCACATCGGCGACCTCGAACCGGAACAGCCGCCGCTGCCGCCCGGGATCCTTCACCACGATCCGCCCCTGCATGAGCGCCGAGTGGAGAAAGATGACATGCGGCATTACCGTGGCGCCGAGTATGCCCGAAGCGAGGAGCACCCCCTCGCTTCCCCCGAATTCCGGAACCAGGCAGTGGCGGCCGATAAGCCCCCACTCGGGCTTTCCAAGGATTATTTCGATGAGATAGCTCACCGCAATAACCCCCACAAAACCGGCAATGATGCTTTCGATGGGCCGGAATCCGAACCGCTCGAAGAAGAGAATCGCGAAGGTCACGCACGCCGTCAGTAATCCTCCGACAAGCAAGGGTATCCCGAATAGGAGATGAAATCCGAGCGCGGCGCCGATAAATTCGGCAAGGTCGGTCGCCATGGCCACAGCTTCCATGATGACCCAGAGCGACCATGTTGCAGCCCGGGGGAAGCGGAGGCGGCAATGTTCGGCAAGGTTGAGCCCGGTAGCGACGCCCAGTTTGGCGGAGAGTCCCTGCAGGAGCATGGCCATGAGGTTGCTTGCGAGCACGACCCACAGCAACTTGTACCCAAGGGCGCTGCCTGCCTGGATGTTCGTTGCGAAATTTCCCGGATCGACGTAGGCGACGCTCGCGATAAAGGCCGGGCCCAGGAAGGGAATCAGGCGCATCGGGGAGAATCCCCGCTGCTTATGGTCTAATATCTGCTCGGCGGCGCGGACCGTTGAGGCGGAAGAGGTAAATGAGGAGGGCGTAGTCATGGTGAGAAAGTAAAATAGAATCGGATTATGACTAATTCAAAGGCTCCTGGTGGGGGAACCGCTTAGGCGGTTCCCCCTGGGCTGAAGCCCCCAAAGCGGGTCTTCAGCCACACCCCTTCCTGCGGAAGTGCGCCCCTATTCCTGCCTTCGGCAGGAGGAGGCGCACTCCCGCAACGCTCACATTAGGTAGAAAGCACATGGAAAAATCCCCCGGCTTTGCCGCCCCCTTACTAAGGGGGCTCTGATTAAAGATAAAGAAAAATCACCTGACCGTTCACTTCGTAGGGGCGACCTCCAAATAAACCGGTAAAGCCCGGTTTATTTGGTTATTATTAAGATTTCTTGGAGGTCAGCGGTCGCCCTTGGTTTGTCGTTGAATTGGAATCTTTCTTCACCCTTCCGCCATCATCCTTCATCCTTTCTCCCGGCTCCTCCCTTTTTTTCTTTTTACCTTTGTGCCTTCTTTCTGCCTTCCCCCTGCCTTCTTTCATAGAAATTCCCACCTGCAAACAACAAAAAGCCTTTACATTTATTTTTCGCCGATCCCGATTTTCAAATGGGTTTTGACCCACAGGGGAACACCGGTTGGGACAAAACCCCAATAGTAAATAATTCAGGGTGGAAGATGATTGATAGAAGATAATAAATTGAGCATGAAAAGAAAGAATTTTGAACGATAACGCAAAAAATTACAATGACTTAAAGATCAGCTGATAACTTCACTTAGGTGAATATTAGGAGCTTGGCATAGGATAATGAGTGAATAAAACATGATAAAATGAATCAATAAAGAGGTATTTCCGGATACAGCTCACGCAAGGCTCCTTCGCCTCATCCCTGACCTCCTTCCGCCTCAGGGGCGACCCTTCCCGACCTCTCCCCTATCAGGGAGGGGACAAATCAGAGGGGAAGGATAGCGCTTCGCGCAAGAAAGGCAATTACTGTTTTTGCCTTTTCTTCCGCGAAGCAGCCAGTCATGCGCTCGCTGTGCCTGTTTAAAAATAAGCCCGGTTGCCCGGCAGTGCAGCTCCGATAATCTGCCGGTGTAACGCTCCGGCCCCTACCTCATTATCACCACCGACGCTTTTCTCTCAATTCCTGCTGCTTTGAATCTGACGAGGTAATATCCGTCCGGCAGATTGTAAGCTTTAAGGCCGATAGTATACCGACCGGCCGATTGTTTCCAATTCAGGACCAGAGGGGTTCTTCCCATCAGGTTGCTGAAAAAAATCTTAACCTCGCCCGGCGCCTGTAACGAGTACCTGAGAGCTTCGCCATTTACTGAAAATTCCGTTTTAAGCACCGCTGCGTTCCTGGCCAGCGTAGAAGTTCCTGAGGTGCCGAAATCCCATGCTCCGGACCAGGGACCCATTCCATTGCCGTTCCATGCAACTGCGCGCCAGTAATACGTCATGTTTCCCTTCAGGCTTGCGACGGAGAGGGAAAGCCCGGTTATCCCGGTTTGATCGAAAACCGTTGAACCAAATCCCTGCGCGGTTGCAACCTGCAGCTCGTACGACGTTGCACCGGTTACGGTCTGCCATTGAAAATTTACCGGAATGGAAAATCCTCCCAGCCCGTTTGCCGGGGCTGACAACTGAGGTGCAGCGCTGGGAGGAGCTCCGACTGTCGTGAAACTCCAGACAACAGACCATGTGCCGTTGCCGCCTGCATTCGCTGCATTAGCCGTCCAGTAATAGAGGGTCGAGTAGGAAAGGCCGGAAATCGCGGCAGAATGGGAGGTCAGGCCGCTCTGGGAGAGTACCAGACTGCCTGAACTGAAACTGGAATTGGTCGCAACCTGCATGCCATAGGAGGTCGCCAGGTTGACCGTTCCCCAGTTCAGACTCAGCGCCAGAGGCTGGTTTGTTGCGCCGTTGGTCGGAGAAGCGAGGACGGGGGCTCCCGGCGGAATCGTCGCGGTGGTGGTAAAACTCCAAACACTCGACCATGCGCTGGTCAAGGTCTGGTTTGTCGCTTTCGCTTCCCAGAAATAGGTGGTAATGTTTGCAAGACCGGTGGCGGTAACCGAGGTTGCGGTAAAGCCGGTCTGGCTGAACACCGTGGTGCTGAAGGCTGAAGACGTCGAAATCAGCACGCTGTACGAGGTCGCTGCGCTTCCCACTGTCCAGCTCAGTTTTGGTGTCAGCGGTTGATTCACTGCACCGTTCGTGGGAGCGGCAAGGATCGGAACGGTCGGAACTTCCAAAACCGCCGTCTGATTCGCATTCTGCGTTAAATAGCAGAAGTTGATCCAATCTGTGGACCGCGCGACTTTATCGACACGCGGTTCATCGATCCAACCGCCGAATCCGTAAAAGCCGGTATTCCCGTTCGCATGATGCCCGATGAGGGTGTTTGCTCCACGCCCGGAATAATTTATAGCGTAGTTTAAGGTGCCCGATGCAAGCAACTGGCCGTTGAGAAACACCTGTTCACTCGAAGATGCGGGATTAATCACATAAGTGACATATTTCCAGCCCTGGCCGAGAACAGTCGTTCCACCGGTCGTATAGAGGTTTTGCCAGTTACTATTGCCATAATAGAAACCGCCGATGGAGTCCACCGACGAATTTGAACTATTGTACATCGAACGGATGGCGGCATTATCCCCAAGCGAGATGAAATCCACGCCATCATAGCTGCCGCCTATGCCGGTCTCATTGACCCAAAGCGACAATGTCAGGGTGGCGTTATTGCCCATAAGCCCGGAAATCATTACCGAGTCGTTATTGGCTTCTATAAACTGCCGCGCATGGCCGATGATCCCAAGGGTATCGGTTGCACTGGCAACGGTGGCGTTCCTGGCAAACGCGGTGGCATCGAGGATATTGTTGCTGAAATGGTATACTCCGGCGAACCCGTTGCCGGTATCGAAAACTGCGGTTGCATTCGACCCCGCCTTGGCGGTATCGTTGCCCCAGTACATCCTGAAACTCTGCGCCGTCGAAGAGGAAAAAACCGTATCGACGAGAACCCAGATGGAAGCCTGGTGGTTCGCCGTATCCCACTCATCGATCTGGTAGGGGTAGGATACATTGAGGTTGCTCCCTTTGGCGAACCGCAGATCGGCAGGACTGGTTGAATGGCTCAAAATCGCCGAATTAACGCTTGTCAGCCTCACCAGCACCGGGAATTTCACCAGATTGGTGGTAATCCCCGTGGCGCTCGGGTTCATCATGTAATCTTTGTAGTTGCTCCAGCCGGTATAAAGCTGGCCGAATACCATCGATCCGAATCCGACAAGAACCATTCCACTGATCATGCATAGGTGAAAAAGACCCGCAATGCCCTTTTTCATAAACCCCCTCCTGTTTAATTTTGGATAAAAGGTGATTTCAAGGAAAAGCGCTATCGTGATCGCTTACGCCCGGCACGCTCCTTTCCGGAAGACCGCACGTCTTCAACCGGTTTCAGACGGATGTTTACTCCTGCTGAACTTATGCTACAATATAATACCGGTTGTACTGATTTTCAATCTTTTTCTTCTTCCCCTGCTTAACGACCGCTTTAAGGCCCGGAATCCCGTCCGGTCCTGCCGCAATCCCGCTCGATACGGTGGTCAAGTCGGGCATACGGGGGACCAATTCGACGATCGACGGCCTGGCGGCAAAGAACGATTCCGAAGCGCAGATTCTCGTGTGGAACTACCACGACAATCTCGTGACCGTCACTCCCGAGCGGGTGCAGGGGAAAGGCGAGACGCATTTTCCGCTGTCGCAGCTGCACGGCAGGGGAGTCTACCTGATAAAAGTTTATGAAGCGGGACGGACGAAGGTTACGCGGATGGTACGGGAGTGAGGGAGATGCGTATGAACCGAGGAAACGACCGATGGTGAATACCCCGCGGCCCGGAATATCCAGGGCACGATTTCCGGCACTGCGACCTCCCCCGCAGGGTCACAGACGGTCAATGACACCTGGACCGGAAACGATTATACGGTATGGCAATGAGGTGGTTGCTTACTGTAATGCTGACGGCTGCGCGGGGAGGAGTTGAAGCAGGAATAAACACCTTGCACTGGTTTTGAACAAGTAAAAGAAAAATGTGCAAAAAACCTTTGCTATTGCCAATTTGTGCAACGGCCCGTTGCACAAATGCACTGCCCCCGCCCAGCCCGGCCATAGCGCCCGAAAAAGAAAAACCCGCCATGGTTGCGCATGCTTACGGCGGAGGCGTAGCGGGTATGTTGGTTGAAAAATAATCGGTGTTCGAAAGTACATTGAAAATACATTTCGTCGCTTTTCCCTTTTCAAGCTTTCATCTTACCCATCCTATACCGGTCAAAAAGGTAGGAACACTGTGCCCACTGGCATCGATGCCACGCTCAGCCGATTATTTCGGGTTTTTTGTCACTCCTGTTGCTATTAGCAAGAATGCGGAAAAGAGCCTTGTTGATGTAAAAATGCCACTTCCCCTTTTTTTCCAGGTCTAAGAATCCCTGTTTAGTCAATATTTTCAGATATTTGCTTGCCGTCACCCTGGTTACCTTCAGGTCCCGTTCCATGAACTCGATTTTCGTATACGGATGGTAGAATAGATGGTTGATCAGATCCTGACTGTAAAAGGCCTTATCCTCACGCCGGATGCGGTGTTTATAATCCATAAGCGCCGCTTTAATGGCGTGTATCATTCCAATGGTGTGCTTTGCGGTAATTTCAACGGAGTCCAGAATATATAAAATCCATTCTTCCCATGCGCCATCGTCGCGCACTTTCTGGAGCAGCCGGTAATAGTCGTTTTTGGTGCGGATAATATTCCGGCTCAGATAGAGAACTGGAATATCCAGCAGTTCTTTCAACGCAAGATACAGGACGTTTATAATTCGTCCGGTCCGGCCATTTGCATCATAAAAGGGGTGGATACTTTCAAACTGATAATGAATTATCGCCATTTTTACCAGAGGATCGGCATCGCTCATACCGTCATCGTTGATGAATTTCTCCAGGTTCGTCATGAGCGCAATGATTTCTTTCGGATGTTGCGGCGGTGTATATACCGTTTCGCCCGTTGCTTCATTCTTCAATGCGGTCCCCGGAAGTTTCCGGAAGCCGGCCCGATTTTTTTCCAGTTCAGATTGAATTTCAAGGATATGGTTCAACGTCAGAAGGCGACTGCTTTTAACAAGATCAAATCCTTTTTTCAGCGCGACTACATAGTTTTGAACTTCCTTAGCTTCTGCATTTTGCGCGAGCTCGGGGTATAATTCTTCCTTGAAGAGGTCATCATCCGTGGTAATTATGTTTTCAATCGCGGAGCTGTCTTTTGCTTCCTGGAGTGAGAGCGTATTTATCAGAATTCCCTCGTTGGGAATAGTCGAAGAAATACCTTTTAATTCCGCAAGGAAGCGATGTGCTGCGGCCGCTTTTTTAAGTATCGGTATGGTATTGAGTTGCACCGCCGGGGGAAGCGGCTGTAATTCAAAAGCCATTTTTTCTCCGGATTAAAAGCAAGTCATGTATAAAAAATGAGTTTTTTTATACATATGTCCGCGCTCATGTATAAAATAATGGGATTTCTATACATGACTTTAACGCTTAAGTTCAATTTTCAATAGATTTCTCCCAAAAATCTGAAAATGAAATGATGCCGACTCTGCCCGCAATTTTTTAGAATACTACCCCATAAAACCTAAAAGGCTGCCAAGGTACGGTTTCAAAGATTGCTGGAGTGCATCCATTGAAAGCCCGTGGCAGCCGTTGTTGATAACAAAATATATCGATCCACTGCCATTTATCTCCGCTTTTCCAGTTTTGCAAGGTTCTTTCGCATGGCTTCTTTGAACCATTTCTGAGCGGTGAAGAATTCGACCCCGATGGTTAAAAACGCCCATGAAGCTTGCCGAGCACCGGTACCGCTCTGGAGGGTCATCGCAATGGATCCCCTGATAAATCTTTGAAGCGGCCAACGTGCGGAACGGGTGATTATAGGCGCCGAACAGATCAGAGGATACCAATTGAGGGCTTGTACCCAGGCAGGCAAAAAAAGTTCTGACGGATAAACCGTCAGAACGACACCGGCTCGGAGTGCCTAAGAGGCTCTGCTTTGCGGTCAAACCGAGCTGTCGCTAAGCGACAGGCGGTTCTTTAATCCCAACCGGTATAAAAAAAGTTCTGACGGATGAACTGTCAGAACTACACCGGCTCGGAGTGCCTAAGAGGCTCTGCTTCGCGGTCAAACCGAGCTGTCGCCCTGCGACTGGCGGTTCTTTAACCCCAACCGGTATAAAAAAAGGTCTGACGGCAGAGCCGCAGACCTTTTTTTATACACCGGCTCGGATTCGAACCGAGGACCTACTGATTAAGAGTCAGTTGGTCCTGCCATTAAAAGGGCCTGTTTACGCAGGTTTCAGAGCGCTTCGGCCTTCGGAGTGTCCATAAAGTGTCCATATTGCGGGGAAAACTGCACGAGGTCAAGGTTTTTTTTCGGCTCCCGATTATAATACACCCGCAACATATTTGATTTCCAGCCTGCAATGCTCTGGACTACCTGCTCCGGCGTTCCATTATCAATGAGCGCCGTTGCCGCGCAATGCCGGGTGTCGTGGAATCGAAAATCTGGAATCTTCGCGATGCTCAGGCACCGTTTCCAGGCTTTCTTGAAATCGCCGAGCCCGTGAAAACTGCTTTCGTGCTGCCGATAAAAAAGAAACCGGCAGCCGGCAGGGAGGGTTTGAAAATAACCCTGCATGTCGGGTGGTATCGGCTTCCAGATCCCAGCGCCGTTCTTGGTCTCGCCGTTTCGTACCCTGATGCAATGATTGAACAGGTCGAGGTCATCCACCGTCATCCGGATAAGCTCAGATCTCCTGCAAGGTACCTGCATGGCGTATCGGACCATCGGCGATAAATGTGGCGCTTCCCGTTCGATAACATTGAGAAGCCGTTGCCGGTCGAGGGAGGATAAAACCACATCTCGTGGCACTTCCTTCATTTTATCGAACATGGCGACAGGGTTTTCTTTGACCATTCCATGCTTCATAGCGTAATTGAGCGCCGCCTTTGCCCAGGCAATGTAGCGGTTAATAGTGCCGTTCCGAAGAGGCCTTCCGGTTCGCTTCCCTTTGCTTATTTTAAGCAATTGGAGGTACCGGTCGAAACGTTCCCGCAAACAGGAGACAGGCGTCTCTCCGAGATCGGCAATCATCTTTCTGAAACAGCACATTGAACGCGCGACATCATGGCGCTCAATGTAAAACTTAAGTACTTCTCCGAAGGTTTCCGCTGCTGTCAAAGAACATCCGGCTTTTACGCCGTCCCGCAGCTCTTTCTTAAGCTGCAGAAGCCTTTCTTCGGCCTGCGCCCTGGTGCCGGTGAAAAGCTCCCGGCGCCGGGTCTCCCGTCCGCCGCGCAAAACATGCGCGTCGATCCGGAAGAGATTCGGGCCTTTTTTTATGATGGCCATTGCGTTGCTCCTTTTGCAATGGACACCATGAGTATGCATGAATAATATAGCATTCGCCAATTACCTTGTCAATACTTTTATTGACTTTTTTTACCTTTTTATACCCTCGAATGCTTATCAAAGAGCAAGCTTCCGGAGAGCAGGCGCTTCTCGATTTCCACCCTCGGATACCGGTTCACCCGGCCCATTTTAATGACCGGCAACCGGCGAGCCTGGGTCCAGTTTATCACGGACTTGAGCGAGACGTTGAGCTTTGTGGCGAGTTCTGGGGCTGTGAGGTAGTCCGGTTCCTGCAGCAAGGTTTCTTCATTGTTCATCGAAAGCCTCCTCTTAAGGTTTTTAGGAAATTTCCAGCTCTGTTTGCGGGGTTTGCGGGTTTTCAGTCAGTGTTTGGGAAAAAGTACGCATAGAAGAATTTATAGGGGGGTTTTGTGTTGAGCCCGTTTTAATACCCGCAAACCCCGCCGGAGTGAATTCGTAAATTTTTATTTTTGCATGCAGGTCAGTTTCTTCGCGGGCATTGAATACGGCTTGGAGGTGAGGCCACATGTTGGAAAGACGATGAACCAATTTTTTAGGAGACAATTTTCCAGCAAAGGCGCTATCAAATTGGGTGATTTTTTCAAGAAGCTCTTTTGCGCTTCCGCGAAAGGGTTCATCTTTACATATTTCAAGGACGGCAGCGCTGATCGGGTCATGTTCGACGTTAAGAAGGCCTTTATCCGCCTCAGCCGCCTGCAGTGCAGCAATTGCTTCGGATTCCATGCCCATTGCACGGCCGATTCTGACGGCCAATTTTGCGAAATCCGGATGCCGGGGATTCAGGCATTCCGGAACAGGCTGACTATCTCCGAGGGCCTGACTCAATTTTTGCGCTATCCAGCTCAACCCCGAATCCCGTATTGCCGCGATTTCATCGGTTAACGTTGATTCAGCAGTAGTACCGATTCGTCTTTCAAGACGAACGATTAGGAGGCGGTCTGCAAGCCCCGGGTCGGATGCAAAGGTAGGATTTGCGCTCGTAACAGCTATCCATGATCTCGCCTTTAGCGTGATTCGCGCAGCATCCGTGTATAATTTCTTTTTCCCTTGTGTTCCTCCCGTCGCCGCGGCAGCCAGTGCGTCAGACAACCAATAGGTACGAGTATCGCAATTATCAAAGCACGTCAATCCGCCGCTGTCAATTGCTGCCCAGAAATCTTTTTCACCATCCCTTATAGGTATTGAATCTATTCTGGGATCTATTCCGTACAGTTCAAAAACTCCCTTTATCAATCGTGTTTTCCCAGAGCCTACGGTGCCGGTGAGACATAAGGGTGCCTTCGTTCGCTGGTTTGATGGCAGGGATATTACCCAAAGCATGAATAACATTCTTCCATGCAGGGCGGTTGTCTGAATATTCTTGAACAATGAGCAGGCCTCGAAGGGGTTTCGAGGCTCGATTAATTTCCATTCCGGCAGGGTGTCTTCAGCGAATAAAACATTGCCGGTTCCATTGTCGACAAATTCGACCTTTTCGGCAGATATCCGGGCCATCCGGCCGGGCCCACAGGATAGGTAAAAAGCGCCGGGGCGGGAGGCCCAAAATTTTTCCGGTTCAATCAGCTCGGATCGATCGGATAATCCTTCGGTTTCAACGGCAGCTTGAACGAATTTAAAGACTGTCTCAGCTCTGTTAAGAGCTAAAATATCGGATAACCATCCCGTGAAATAATCACCCTGCACTGGCAGCAGTATTTTTCTGCTTGTGTCAAAGAATAATACCTCGTTGAATTTATGTCGTTCGGTTTTATAAAATTTCCCGCGCTGATGCAGCCAGACCACTATCTCGGCGCCAATAAGCCGGTTCCGTTCTGAGGCAAGCCGGCTTCGATCCATCATGATTTCATAAAGCCGGGCTCGGATTGCATCTGTCTCGGCTTTACCGGATTTCTCAGGGACTGCTACGGCCATTTTTTTGCTTTTTTTATGCGCTGCAGGCGAATAAACTTCGGTGCATCCGGCTATGGCTTTTTCAATGGTTCGTTGACCGTAGGTTTTGCCTTCACCTGAGTTCTGATCCCATTTTACGCGCATCAAACCGGACTGCCTGAATATGGCATCCATTTTCTGCGCATCCCTGCCTGTCCAGAATGCCAGGTAGCTGCATAATGCCATATCGGCGCAAGAATCATCGCCGCCGTATGCTGAGGTATCGCCGTTCCATAATGCCTGAATTTTCGCGCCACTTTTGCTTCGAAACATTTTCCGCAGGAGTGCGTCGTCGCTCAGCGCAGGCTTTTGTGGGGTATCCTCCGCGGCGGGCGTCGTCCTTTGCGCTTGCAATGCTCTTTCCGGCTTTCTTGCCCGGCAAAGCCCATAAATTTGCGCAGTCTCTTCATCGGTCAGCGTTCGGAAAGAGCTGTTAAAGTCGGGGTCGGCTTTTCCCGTTACCGTGAAGTACCGCAACTTGTCATAAATTTCGGCATCGCCGAATTTTCCGCTGGATGCCGGCAGCTTGCCTTTGAAAAAGCAATGCAGGCCGGTACCGCTCGGCGAAACTTCCGTATAGCTATTGCAGGCAGCCGCGATTTCTCGCGCCCAATCGGCGAGTTCACCATCTTCCATACAGTGGTCCAGGTCGACCAGAATTATCCCGGACGGTTCCACGCCTACCATGAATCCAATACCATCGCCTTGCGCGGCCGACTGCAGCGCTGTTTCGAAGTCACTCCATGTTGAGGCATCATTGGGTTTTGCGTGAAGCCTCGGGCTCTTCGCCTGATAGGGAACTTTCGTTGCTTTGCCGTCACGGGCTTCCCGCCTCCATATTACCCAATGGGGTAATGAACACATCTCCGCAGGGATTTTCATGTAACTGACCCCCTGTCGCTATCGCCTGGCAAGGCAGCTCGCGATTTTTCGGCCTTTTTATCATTGATGATAATCCCAAAATTTTCAAGAGCTTGAATGATCTCTTCCTCAATTATTTGGCGTATTTTTTCAACGGATAAGCCGATCAGGATCGGCGCGCAACGATCCGGGATGAGGAGTAATGCGTTTCGTAAGTTTATAGCCAATTCTTCCATCTCCCGGGCGACAGTTTCAACTTCAATCAATTTGCCGGCCCTTACCAAATAATTTAACCTTGCCATTTCCGCGCACCATTTTTCCCGCATGGCTCGCTCTTTGAAAAAATTTGAAACATGCGGGCAGGCAAATTTCTGCGAGGGGTTATCTGAGTGCCCGACGTCTGCCCTGGTGAGGTTGCGCAAATGCGACATGAAAGCCGCTTCTGCAGCGGGCCAGGTAAAATGCCGCGGACCCAATGCTTGCAGCTCAGGGGATAAATTGAGAACGCGGTAAACGGTTTTCCGGTGGACCCCGAAAAAGCGGGCGATGAATGATATTCCGACTCTGGTTGGTTTTTCAGTCATAATGGATACTTTGACTACATTTTATTTTTCAAAAAAAATTGCGCGCGGGGGCCCTAATCGGGGACCCTCACTGGATTTATCTGGGAAAGAACCTACCCGTTCGCGTCATTATTCCAGGCCAGAATGGTATTGTTGATCTGTTTTTCCTCTTCGGGTCGTAAATACCAATATCCCATGATTGCGCCGGCGAGACGGCGATACTGGATCCCCGTTTCCCGGGAAAGGTCCGCCATGGTTTTGCTGCATTTTTTCAATTGGTCTTTCAGGTCATGCCGAATGCAGGGCATAGTGTTTTTCTCCTTCTTGTTTTTATTCTGCTTCCCAAATGTTGACATTGGCAAAATATATGCTGCAATGCAACAATAAATGGCGACAAAAGGGATTATGCGGCCATTTCTGTTATAATCCGTTATAACTTGTTACAACCTGTTATGACTATGGTTCGATTTCGGTCATTGCATTGTGAAGCGAGGAAATGTAGATTCTTACGAGGATTTTTACCTGCTATTAGATGCGCTGCTGGCTTTGCGTTGCTCATCAATCGTTTGAATAATGCTATCTGCAATTGGCTTTAACCTTTCCTCAATCGGTTTTTTCACGATAACGTACCCTTCGATTCTTTGCTTGTCTGGCCTATAATAGCTCATGATAAAGCCATTATATTTTGCTGCCCGGTATTGCCTTAGAAAGGCCATTTTTTTAGCCGATTCTGACCTTGCATTTTTATATGGCTCATAAAATTCCTCAAGTCCTTTTTTTCCCATCGCGAAAACAATCTCAGGTATATCAGCATGGTAGTATTTATTTCTATCTGACGCTTCGTGATTCTTGATCCAGGTAATGCCATGGTCTGCTTCTTGTCTATGAGGAGGCTTTGAGCGCTTTTTTTTGCTCAGAGGCATAGCTTCCAGCAATTCGGATTTTTCATGGATAGACGCTTCAATTTCTTTGCTCATTTGTGGCGTATTATTTAGCTCTTCTCGTATTATTTCGCGAATATCTTGTTTTGTTAAATCTCTTCGCTGCTGCGGAAGAGTCAAATTTCCTTGATATATGAGCTCTTTTCTTTGCCCTCCAAGCAGATTGCTTGTCATGGCGTCTATACCTGCAATGATTATTTTTGTTTCGCTTTCGCTATAAATACTACCGGCTTTCCTCGAAGCCTCAAGGAAGGTATCACCTGTGCCTATTTCTTGTTCACCTGCCATAGGATCTTGCCTTGAATCGCTTCCTGGCACGAGGGCATTTGTTCTTTGTGCAACTTTTTGCGACCAGAATAGCGCTAAAAACCTCTTATTCATTGCATTGGCAAAGGTATCCGGTTCGATTTTATTCTGAATGATCTGCGCCAGGGGGTTTTTAAATCCAAGTGCTCCCATTTCTTCGGTTTTTATGTTTATAATGTCGCCGAAAATTTCTATGAGAGCATCTTTCGGGGCGTTTCCCGGTTGGATAAATTCCGTCCATCCGTCAAAATGGTCGCCGTTAAAAATGACATCGTGGATAGGCTCACTGTCCGGCGCCGTTCGCAAAATCCATCGGCATTCTGAAAAAATTCCTTTAAACTCCATAAAATCCAGGAAAGAAATACTTTCTTTCTGGAATGCCTTCCACAGGGGGGCTAAGGCGTGAAGGGCCCTCCCTGGCTCTTTCTTCAAAACACCTTTCCGGATAAAATGCAGTCTGCAAAAATAGGTGGAATTCAGGCCGATAAGGGTATATCTGTCTATTCCTCCCATACGTTTGATATAAGCAGCAATCAAGGGGTTGAAACAGTTTTGCTCTCTAAGAATTCCGGTATAGTATTTCCATTGCTCCGGATCAGTATTTCTCCAGAACAAAATTATTTCTTCCGCCGAAAGGAAATTGAGCGGATTGGTATCGGGGTTGTTTTCATCCATTAAATTTACTTGCCTCAAAAATATGTTCCAAAGTCTGCCGGCCTTTATTTTGCAAGTTTGGCCGG
This sequence comes from Fibrobacterota bacterium, assembly GCA_003164335.1. Taxonomy (GTDB): domain Bacteria; phylum Fibrobacterota; class Chitinivibrionia; order Chitinivibrionales; family Chitinispirillaceae; genus BOG-1184. The sequence continues at coordinate 14,945 of PLTF01000150.1, read as the reverse complement.
TTCCCACTTATCTGGCGGCCGTAGGGATCCCTTCTTTTTCGGCTATTCGGTTTTCGGTTTCATTTTTTTATCTTTTCCGGAGCGAGAATTTGACGTTCGAATGTACCCTCATTACTTTGTGAAGCGAACAGTATTTTTTAGCAGGCAACCAGCTATTCGAACTTTTTGATTTTTGGTGCCATATTTTTCCATTTTGCGGGCCGAGAGCACGGGGTATAGCGTACCCTCATCCGCCCCAGATGGTCGCAGTATCTAAGCGCCGCCAGGGTTTGGGGTTTTGGGTCCCGTTTTTTTGGGTTTTGTACACGGAATCACCGGGGTGCCGATGCACTCTCATAGTGTCGGTCAAAATGCGATGGCATCTTATAGCCCGGCTGAGTTTTGGATTTTGGATTTCATATTTTTGATTTTTGTGGAGCCAGACCACGGGGTTGCGGTGCACCCTCATAGGCTGTGACCCCAGGCAGGACCCATTTTCTCAAAGAGCAATCAATAAGGAGTTTTTCGTTTTTTGTCCCATTTTTTAAAATTTTGCGGAGGTCGAAGGCGGGGTAAGGTTTCACCCTCTTCTATACAGGGTCTGGACAGTACCTTTTTAATCGAAACGGCTGCTTACAAGCTCGAAAAACCCATGCCATTCGATTCCTCGGCGCCTCGCCTCTAATGTATCGTAGAATATACATAACCCAGTTATGGTATCGTAAAACATAAAATACGATACATAAGCCCTCAATAAATCGATATCCGCGAACTACAATATCGGCCTTCCTTCAGCAATATTCAAGAGCTTAGCGAAGGCTAAAACAGCACTCGCCTTGCCGCTTTTTTCCTTGAGCGTCGAGTTTTTGCGGCTCGCGGAATGGGCGGATTCAAAGAAGCCGTTACTTCCCAGCCTTAAAAATACGTTCCTGATATTCTAGTTCAATTATTTGCGAGCCGATTATTACACGGAGCAGCTCTTGCAGCAATGGATCCGGGAGCCTGCCGATCAGGATGGAAGAATCGTTGATAAAATCAGATAGGATTTTTTCCCGTTCAAGGGGTATGATTTCTGTACAATCGATGTATCCCGGCTTGCGGAAAATGCCATCGCTGTTCGAGTGGTCGGCGGAAACAAGGTGCGTCTTGAGAAGAGGATGGTTGAGAGCGTAGGTCGGATTGGATTGCGCAACGACCGAGAGAATCTGTGCTTCGCTCGGGTCGGCATTCATCACCACAAAATATTTGACTCTTTTTTCTCCTGTCTGCGGGAAAACTATTTCCTTACGACAGACAGAACCTTGAACGAAATTTTGTTCAAAAATAATTGAAAGAGTTGGGATGTTAAGGCTATGACTGAAGTTGAAAAGCGGCACGGAATACCTGCATTTCTTCCTGATGATTGCTGATATACTCCCATGCTTCAGGGTTGCCGATTATTTCCGAAAACTGCATTTCATTCCGATTTTCAGAATAGGCGGTTTTCCATGCCGCTTCTTCATGCGATTGAGCACTCAGCTCCTTCGAAGGGATCGCATGGTACTTATCGAAAACTTCCTCCATTATCAAGAGCTCGGATTTTGAAAACCTGCCTATTTGCGGAGCGCGCAGAGGAGCCACAAAATACCCATTATAAACTTTCAGCGGGATGCCGCCAGCTATTCCGGATGCTCTGAGAGCGCCGGCTATGAATTCATTTCGGTCCCCTCGGCACCATTTAAGAATATCATATACCATTGAAGGGACTGGCCCTTCAGGCAATGCGCAGTAGGTATCGCCGAAAATCGGCTTCAGATATCGTATCAGATGCTCTTTTTCGGCATAATAGCAATACTTGTGAATTTTTATGAGGTCAATATCCATCCTATTAACGATTTTTTCTTTTTCCGCGAAATAGAGGATGACTTCAATTGCTTTATGAACATTGAAATTAAGCATATAAGTACTTCCGCCGTCGGGGAGGTATAAGGGTATCATACCATAATATACTATTATGAGGAAGCAAAAATCGTTCCTTTCACAGCTCCCCCTCGAATGCCCGGTGAAGCATGGATTGAAAGAGCGCGTCGAGATTTTTCCGGGAAGCGGATTGGGCGGATTCGAGGTCGCGGAGTTCGGAGACGCGGGCGGCGAATTTTTGTTGAAGGCTAATTGGCGGTACCGGCATCGGAATTGATTTAAGCTCCTTTGAATTTATATTGGCCTGACCAACAGCACCGCGGGCGATTTCAGCTAACCTTTGTTTCATAAAAGGCAAGTTCATAAATGTTGTGAAATGCTGAGGATGTTCGTTATCGGCTCGAAACCGCAATCTGATAAAATAGGAGGCTGCTACTGCCTCAAAACGCCCGTCCCACATTCCGGTTTTCCCAACCAAATCACGACTATTTGTCCTGTTAAATAAAACATCGCCATCTTTTAATAGCTGCTTATTTAGGTCCGATGGGGATAATTCGACTGTTTTTAAACTGGCAAGGTCTAATTGACCATCTATAGTTACATTTCCCATTCTTAAAACGCAAATTCCTTTTCCTTCTTCATTGGCTTTTTGACTTGTACCATAATCACATTCCGACATAAGCTCACCTGTATTCTTGATAGGCCATCCCTTCGGATTTTTCGCTGGGTCCCCGAACATCTCCTCAAACAGCGCCGGAATAAGGTCCGCGCTTCGCTTGTCCGCCTGCTCCCGCAGCTTGCGCAACTCGTCCGCTTCGTCGAGAAGTTTGACAATGCGCTGCTGCTCGGGGAGAGGGGGAAGATGCAGTTTCAATCGTTGGTAATCCGCGATTGTGAGACCTTTTACTGTAGCTCCAACTCCTGCTTTTTCCAATTCGCCTGCTTGAGTCATAAAGAAGAAAAGTAAAAACCGGGGCAGCAAATCCTTCCCCCGTGGCTTTAAGGCTTTTAAGTCTTGATTAATAGCAATTGGAATTCGATTAATTGCGACTTTTCCTAATCCAACTCTCGAAGCAATAATCACCGTGTTTTCAGGGATAAAATTAGCGGCGGAATTTTTAAGACCAGCATCAGTTATGCTTTCAATGGTATCATCGATATAAATATTTCGCAAATCCTTAACCGATGCCCAAGGGATATTGCCACCCCAATAATCGGGTCGATCACGGCTCGGCGTTCCGCCTCCAATAAAATCAACATGATTTCCTAAAGAAACTTCAGGCCACTTCCTCATCTCTTCCCGCCTATCTTCTTCATCAACTCATTCCCCCGTTTAATAATCTCACCCTCAATCTTCATCACCTCCGCCAGTATCTCCCCCGGCTTATCATGGTGCACAGCCTCATTCGTCACCGGCTTATATCGCCCCGCCGCAAGGCTCCAGTCATTTTCTTTAATCTTTTCAATCGGCACGCAATAGCTGTTCGGCCCCTCTTCCCGTCCGGGCCATTTCGCGAGAATGTCCGGAATATCGTTGGACTCGATCGGCGTCCTCTTATCGTCGAGGCTGAAGCCGTCCGCCGTCATGTCGTAGAACCAGACGCTCTTTGTCGGCTTGCCTTTCTGGAAGATGAGAACCGCGGTGCCGACGCCTGAATAGGGCTTGAATACGCCGCTTGGCAGGTTCACCACCGCCTGCAGCTCGCAGTCGGTCAGGAGCATCTCCCGCAGCCCGGTGGCGGCATTCGTGGAACCGAAGAGTACGCCGTTGGGAACGATGACTCCCGCGCGGCCGTCGGGTGCCAGGTGGTCGATAAACCATTTGAGAAAGAGCAGCTCGGTCGCGCGGGTGTTCAGCTTGTAATTCAGGTCCGACAGTATGCTCTCGTCCTGGATCTTCCCGGCGAACGGCGGGTTGGTCAGAATAATATCGAAGGTTTTTCCGGGATAAGATCCGCCGTAGCCGGTTGTCAGCGGGTTAAAATGTGCGATGGACGCCTTCTCCAGCTGGTGCAGGTAAAGGTTCAGGATGGCGATTTTCACCATGTTGGCGTCATTGTCGTAGCCGGTAAAAGTCTGCTCTTCGAGAAATTTCCACTGCGCGGGCTTCAGGAGCGAGCCGTCGACGATACCCCGCTTCAGATCGGCGGGCTTCGTATGTTGCCGCAGAATATGCATGAATGCAGCAACATGAAACCCTGCGGTCCCGGTCGCCGGGTCGACCATGCGCTGGCCGGGCTTCGGGTCGACAAGCTCGACTATCAGCCCGATGATGTGGCGCGGGGTGCGGAATTGCCCGTTCGTTCCCGAAGCCGCAAGCCGGTTGAGAAGGTACTCGTACATATCGCCTTTGACGTCGTGCCCTTCATGAGCGCCGAGGTCGAGCTCGTGAATGCCCTGCACGATTGCGCGCAGGGTCGGACGGTCGTACACCTTGAGCGTTGCGCGGTTGAAGAGCAGCTTGCCGGTTTCGGAGAGGCCGGGAAGCTCGTGGAAACTTTCCATCGCATCGCGTACCACATTGAAAAGATGGTCGCCGGTGAGCGTCACGAAGTTTCCCCAGGCGAATCGGGCCCATTTGCCGGAAAATATCCGGGTGTACTTTTTATCGATCCTCGAAAGGGCCTCGTCTTTCTCGGTGAGCAGCCGCAGGAATAGCAGGTACGAAAGCTGCTCGATGGAATCCATGGGGTTGTTCACCCCACCCGCGTACAGGATGTTCATGAGCTGGTCAACCTTCTGACGCAGGCCCGATGAAAAGAAGTTGGAGCCGTTTGTTGGTGCAGTTGGTGAAAGGGCTTCTTTTTTGGATGATTGCATGTTGTCTGTTTTCCTTTGATCCCCCGGCTTAGCCGCCCCCTTACTAAGGGGTATTATATACTTAACCATCTTAAAGTTTTTCACTCGGTGGAAGATTTTTTGAATCGTTAAATTCTAAGCTTATTTGTTCATCAGACCGGACATAATCTATTACCTTTTCAATTTCGCACTGCAACGATTCCTTGCTACCTTGCATTTTTTGCTTTTCATGAATTTCGATATAAAGCTTATCAGAATGGGCTAATCGATAGCGGTTTGATTTGATATTATTTAAGAAGCCTTCGTCTTTAATATTTGTAACTCTTAATAATTCTTCGCTACCCGCAATTCTAAAAGACCAAGAATTTGATTCTCCTTCAACGCTGATGCGTCTTGGATGAACCCACAGTTTTCTAATATTGATATTTTCGGAAATTGCTTCGGCTGAGGGAATTTCACCAGTTGAATAAGCCCTTATTGGTTCAATAATATCTTTTTCTATTGTTTCTTTTGTTCTTTCATCATTTTTAATATAGCATTCAATTTCTTTCGTCTCCTTATTTTCAAGCGGCTTCGCAATGCCATTATAGATAGTTTGCTGAATATGGACATTCTGAAAAAGCGCATGCGTTTGAATTGGAACCAATATTTTATTTCCAGAGTTATCGATGTATGTATATTCGCCAGGCTTTGCCTTTTCAATACTTCTGGGCTTGCCCTTCAACTTTTTAATTAATTTAAAAAGAGATATTGGCGCACCAACCACAATAACTGAAGCCCCTGATATAAAACCTAAATACTGCAAAACTTCCGAAATGTCCTTTCCTGTTTGGCTATGAATCAATGTTAGTGCTTGCTGCAAATTTGATTGAGCAAACATCATAATTTCTATTTCAAAAGAACCAGTTTTAAATGGTTTTACATTTATTGCGATCGGCTCACTATTCGGCATTAATGTTTTATGTGCTTCTGATATTAATTGACCAACCGACAATAACGTTGGAGATAGTTCAAATATATTAATACCTTGTTCAAAATCTCCATTTAGCTTATAAATAAGATCAACCTTTTCCATTGGTTTATCCTTTTGCATTATCTTTCTCTCCTGTAATTAATATACATCCTTCAGGTTATAGAGTAGGGCATATTAATTCCCTTAGTAAGGGGATCAATCGCGGGCATGGCTCGCTTCAGCCGGGGAATCTCATGCCGCCAGCATCGTCTGCCGTATAAGCGACGATTGCCTGAGCGCTTCGAATACCGATTCCCTGTTTTCGAACCGGGAGAGCGCCTCTATCCCGCCAAGCTGGTTGAACTGCGTCGCGGTGAAAATCGTCATATCACCCTTGAGAAATTGATTTAAGGCGGTGGTATCATCCGCCAGAAGCTGCGCCGTTGCATTCACCCATTTTTGCTCGGCATAGCGAAGGTTGAACCGGGCGGCTATGGAATCGACCGTATCGCTCACGACTTCGTCTTTGGTCGGGAGAGGCTTTTTTCCTACAGCGTTGTAGACAAAGGCCGGCGTGGTCGCCGGGACCCCGTAGCCGATCACCAGCTTATCCGGCGAATAGAACGCTTTCGGTTTGTGGTAAAACTGTTCGGTGACAATGGTTTCGATTGCGTCGTCGTCCTCTTCCTCAATCGCGTCCTGTAGCTCGGGCGTTTTTTCGACGAATAGCTTGATATCGCGCTCGTAGCCGCCTCGGAAGGTCATGATGTCCACCTTTTCACCGTCCGGGCCCACCATGCGGACTTCCTGGCTTACAAGGGTATCGATTCCCTGCCAGACCGGTATTTCATGCGGAGGTTTCAACCCTCCGGTGCCCGTACCGCCCTCCCCTTCGCCTACCTCGCTGCCCACCCCGCCTTTTGTGGTCATTTTCTCTGCTTCTTCGCTGTAGCGGGGAAGCTTCAGGGGCGCGGAATAATCGTACTTCTCTTCGAAATATTCAGCGACCGCGCAGAAGTCCAGCAGAAAAAACATCTCTTTTTTGTATTCCGTGTGTCCGATTTTAAAGGTGAAAAGCCTGGTGCCCCTGCCCTTGATCTGGATATACTCGGTGGGCGAAAAGATGGGCCGCATGAGGCCGATATTCAGGAGGTCCTTGCAGTTGTAGCCGGTCGAGAGCATGTCCACGGAAACCGCTATCCGCTCGGTTCGCTTGCCGTCGCGAAACTCCTTGGCAAGGGATGAAGCATCCTGAATGCGTGAGGTAATGGTCAGCGCAATGCCGGGGTGCAGCGCATTGAATATCTTCGTCAGGTTCGTCGCGTGCGTCTGGTTTACCGCGAAGATGATCGATTTGCCAATGACTCCGGCCGGGTCCCGCTGCGCCTCGCGCAAAAAAGCCTCACACATGAGGGTGTTGCGTGCAGGGGTGAAAACCTTCCGTTCGAGGTCCTTGACCTTGAAATTCTCCTCCTGCTCGTTGATCACCACGGCCCAGCCCGATTCCTCAAGCGCCTTGGTCGTAATGTCGGAACGGAGGTCAAATATCTTCGGCAGGCAGAGGAATGGCCCCTCCGGGTCTTTTACCGCGTCGATGATATCGTATCGGAAGGTGGGAAAGCCGGGCTTGCAGCCGAAATAGTGGTACGTGTCGCGAAGCTGCCGGGCTTCCAAGGCCTTCGGGTTCTCTTCGCCGAGCTGCTCGATATCTATGTTCTTCAGATATGCCTTGGGTGTAGCAGTAAGGCCTATGCGGGTAGCCTGGAAGAACTGGACCACCTCGCGTGCATCTCCGTAAATGGATCGGTGCGCCTCATCGTTGATTACAAGGTCAAAGTAGAACGGCGTGAACTCGGTGCGGTAGCGGCGGTCAGTCATGAGCGATTGAATGGTCGCGACCACGACCGACGACCCGTGGAGCTGCCCGTTTCGTCGGGCGGTCTTGAACACGACCGGGCTGTACTCCGGCAGGATCACTGCGAAATCTTCCATGGTCTGCTTGGCGAGCTCAATGCGGTCAACGATGAAGAGCACCCGTTCCGCATTCCGGGTTTTCAGGAATCTCCGGATCAGCGCAGCGCACAGGATCGTCTTTCCCGATCCGGTCGCCATTTCGAGAAGGAATTTCCGTTCGCGCCTCTCATCGAACCGCTTTGCAATCTCTTCCATTGCGCGAACCTGGTATCGGTAGAGCGTCAGGCCATTCAGCGGACGAATGTATTCCGGTGGAACCAATTCGCTCTGGAGCGGCCGTGGAGGCTGCAAATTCTTGAGCCGCAGCCGTTCGATGTCCTCGCGGGACGGCAGCCGCTCAATCCGGTAGGCGTCGCGCTGGTCGGCGCGCTCGTAGTTCCAGAACCAGTGTTCGCGGCCGTTTGAAAGAATAACGAAGGGAGCCTTGAGGTTCTCGGCATATCCGCGCGCCTGCTCCTTCGCGTCGTAAGGGTCGTAATTTTCGCGCTTCGCTTCGAGCACGCAGAGCACCCGCCCGGCGCGGTCCAGAAGCAGATAATCCGCCCTGCCGCTGCCAGAATGATATTCGAACCGCACCTGCTTCGGGTCGAGCAGGTCCCAGCCGCTGTCGTCCAGCGCCCGGTCGATGAGGATTCGGGAAAAGGCTTCGGGGTTATCGGGCATGGGGGATGAGGTCTCCTGGTAGAGACAAGAAAATAAATAATGGATATCAAGTTATTGGTGGATTTGACCCGCGCAGTATAGGAAAAAGGAATGGCAAATTGAATTATTGTAGCGCAGTAATACAGAAATGTATTGACATAACCATACGCATTTTTTAATTTCAATGACAAGCCAACCTTCAGGTTTATTTAAAATCGAGCATTTCTAACAAGTTTTAAGGAGGATGTATTGAATGGCAATTAAAGATAGCGCTTATAAAACATATTTTGTGAATCATTCATTAGAATCTCGACTTGCTGAGCATTTGGATGAGGCATTTGATGTGACATTTGGCAATACATGGGGTGGAATTTCATTTTGGTTATCTAATCCAAAACCTAATGTACGTGAAAGGTTTGGCCTCCAAAAAGAGGTTCTTACAATTTATTCACCGCATATATCAACAGATGCACGTGTGCTGACGGCAATTGAAGGAATTTCACGGAGTCCGGACTTTAAACATAGGATCGAAAAGGTACTTTACCTGTTAATATATAGTGGGTCACAAGAAGAAACAGATAGAATATCAAAGAGTGATCCTGATAAAATTATTGTTCCTTTTGCTGCAAGCGAGTTAGAAAATCCTCAAAAAGGTCCGTTATTTTTAAGAAGTAGAATCGCGGAGCGCTTCGGTGATATAGACCTATTTGGCATGTCATCTCCAATTACTTCTGACCATTATTTTTATGGCCGCGAAAATCTTGTGCAAGAATTAGTGGTAAGGTCAACTTCGAAAGCACAAAATAGTGGCCTATTCGGATTAAGAAAAACTGGAAAAACATCTGTCCTTTGGGCAGTGCAACGACGACTTTCTAATCAAAGAGTATTAACTGAATATATAGATTGTCATAACCCTGGAATTCACTCAAGTCGGTGGTGGCATGTATTGGAAAATATCTCTGAAAGGCTTTCAATTCGTCTTCAAAAAGAATATTCGCGATATGCTTCAGTTCAAAAAGACTATAATCCGGTTAATTGCGGTACACGCTTTTCGTCAGATATTCAAACCATTCTAAAGGACGGAATGATTGATAAAATTATATTATTATTAGATGAAATCGAGTTTATCACCCCAACGCTTAGCGGGGCATTAGGCAGGCATTGGGATAGTGATTTCTTACCTTTTTGGCAAACCATTAGATCAACGCATCATGAAGCTAAGGGAAAGTTGATATTTATTGTTGCAGGAGTTAATCCAGCAGCTGTTGAAGAAACAAGATTTAATAATACTCCGAATCCGATTTTTCAGCTTGCCTTACCATATTTTTTAGAACCATTTGATCGAAAAGGAGTTCGAGAAATGGTGCGCACTCTTGGAAGATATGCTGGAGCAAAATTTGAAGAAACCGTATTTGATCATCTTACGGAAAAGTTTGGCGGGCATCCTTATTTAATCCGAATTGCTTGCAGCCAGGTTTGGCGCGAACTTAATAAGAATCTACCGCAAGCATTATGTGAAATACTTACATTAGATTTTATCAAGAGACATGAGGTAATCAAGGACCGGCTCGCCCAACCAATAAAAGACATTCTTCTTTCACTTGTGTGGTGGTACCCCGAGGAATATCAGCTTTTGCAAATGTTGGCAAACGGTGAATCTCAATTCGTTTCAGATTATATTAAAGAAAGTCCGGGTTCTCTTTTGAAATTTGCAAAATATGGGCTACTTAAAGGTAATAATTTGTCGAGTTTTGCAATTGACGATTTAAAGGAGTTTATGGTCCAAAATGGAGATAACTATAAAAATGAAATATCTCCATTTCTACGAGGTGATTTGCCACCTGAATTATTACCAGAAATTCCAGATTTAGGTTTGCTTAGCAAACTATTTGAAAAGCGTGTTGAGATAGAATCAAAGCTTCGAAAAGTTATTATTTTTTATCTTGGCGTTCATAATGATTGGGACAACAAAAAAATATCTGAAAAACTTCTGCAAGGATTACGGAGACGTTCGGATCGAAAAAATCCAGCGAGCCTATTCATGGGTGCTACTCCTCAATCTGTAATGGAAGAATTGTATTTGCTTGACCTTAAGGATATTATAACAAATAATTGGGATGTTTTTTGTGGCCTTTTCGACCAGAACAAAAGCCGCTTTGAAATGAATATGGATACGATTAATTTGGTCAGGAAAACAGAATCACATACAGGAACGTTTACGGAAGCGGAAAAGGCCGATTACATCGCCAGCTGTGCATGGATAATTAGACATTTGGAAAAGGTTCCAAATATTTAAGAGGAATTATTATCTTCAATTTGGATTAAGCTACTGTCAAGAGTCAACCAGCTTCAGAATATTCCTACCGAAAACAAGCAATAGCCTGTAGCCGCTTCCCGCCGTCCATGGCGGGAGTCTTTTACATAAACGCCGTTATGCGCTGAAGCCTTCAGCGTCATGCAGCGGCACACCCTCGGCCCCTTTCTGCCTACCGAGCTGCCCACCAAATTGCAGGCGGGAACGGTAGCGCTGGCAGGAACGCGCGGACCCCTTCTCTGCCTGGCCTGATGCCCTAAACAGATGAAGTGAGAGACGAAACGCTATGCGGAAAAAACGGACAAGAACTCATAACAGCCTGCCGGCAATGCATTGCAGGCAACGATGGGCGAGAGTTCTTTGACAGGTAGTTTGGTATGAGTATTACCCCGGAGTGACGGTCTGCCGCGCCCCTATTTCAAGCAGCAGTTGATATTGAGATGCAGTGGAGGGGTCGGACCTGCTTCCGGCACCTCAATTTAAATGGCAAGAACTGCAGCGCGGGCTTCGATGGCTTTAATACCTGTCATCGTTTGCAGAATCAGCGCAGCCTGTTTCGAGCCGAATTTTATCAGAGCGCGATAAATAACCCACAGAATGAAAACAGCTAATCCGCCGAAGATCTTTGTTTTCAGCAAGGGCGTAAATACAAAAAAGGCGATTAGGAAGGTTTTTTCAAAATTGGTGATAAGCTTAACGATCCCCGGGTTTTTGCTTATAGGAAGCGCCTTCACCGTATCGATGTTTGCTTTTGCAATCAATATGAGTCGGATCAGGTTCTTGATATCCCACACGTGCCGCTTATAATCGCCAAAATAATGAACGCTGTGGTTCAAGAGATCCAATGAGCTGCGTAGGGAAATGTAATCTTCCCTTGAAATAGATTCGCAATTCAATCGCAGGTACTCCATCATATCTCGCCGCACATTGCACAGGGAATATAGCACTTTATCATGTCGCCCGATCCTGAGTGCCGAAATCGCCATCAGGGAAAGCATAGCAAAGCTGATGCAAAAAAGTATCACTATCATTTTGTCTTCCCTCCCTTCTTAGTATTTTCCAGCGGTTTGGGCGGAGCATTCAATTGCGATTTAAAACCGAATTTATTATCCAACAATTCAAGAAATCGATCGCGATAATCGTGGTTTTCGGCGGCAACGCGGGCGATCTGCTGTTTGGCATCCCTTACCCGCTGCTCATAGAGCCACCACACCCATGCGTGGGCAAGGAAGAAGAAGAACGCAAATGTACCACGCAGAAGGCCGAATTGATGACACGCCGATAAAAAATCGCTGAATGAAGGCAGGTTATGCACCGGGTCCCTCCGAACCTGCCGTTAAAATAAATAAACTCTCTTCTATAATGCAATGTTTGCATTAGATTTTCAAGAAATTGATACGCAAATATCCTGCCAACGCTGCGTTCTTGGTGCCCACTTCATGGGTGGGGACTTTAATGTGTTGGTAGGGATTATCGGATCGAGAATCTTGCTTGCCTATGACAGTCCTGATGCGCCAGATCAGGGATATTGGGCTCGCCCCTTTCCAGCGCGAACGGCACCGCATACCTGCGCAGCCGCCGCACCTGGTCGCCGGGACGGTCCTACCGACCACAAATGGTAGCCTGTGGTCGCCTCCCGCCGTCCATGGCGGATAGGCTTTTACATAAACGCCGTTATGCGCCCAGCCTTCAGCGTCATGCAGCGGCACACCCTCGGCCCTGACGGGCCTCTACGGGTGTCGGCATAACGCCTTTATGTAAACTCCCAGTATTGCGGAGATCCCCCTGCCCCCAGGGGTTTTCACGTCAAAACAAGTTACAAAACGCTAATGCCCTAAAGGGCATGCGTTTTTATGCCCGATGGCCCCGGCTGCGCGGCGTCCTCGCTGGCCCGGCAGCCACGGGAAAAGAACGCTAAGGAAGTGGCGCTGCGTGGTGCACGACTTCGCCTTGCCCGTGAGACCGATTGCCTGCAGCCGATGCGCCATGCAGGCGGTTCCACGGGGGGCGGCTCGCGCACTACGCGCCAATACAACAGCTTATTAGGCGCTGCTTCCTGGCAGGGGCAGTGCCGCCTCGGGACAGGCCCGCGATCGGCATCCCCTGACAGGGTCAGTGCCTATATATCGCCCCGCCCGTGATCTTTAACCGCCGCTAAAACCCCCGCCCCGTTCGCCCGCAAAAGACGCGGGCTCTCGTTTCCGCCCCCCAGGGGCTCCCCTTCAATTTTAAATCATCAAATTATTGCGGCGGGCAGGTCACATCTCAAGCTTCTTTAGAATTGCCGGAGTGCATCCATTTTAATAAAGATGCGGGCTATTATTATTTTTTGAGCTGATTTAAACCGGCTCGATAATGAAAGGCGGGTATGCTTTATGAGAAAAGGACTTTTTTTCTTCATGATTATAGTTATGGCAGAGTTGATTGATGGAAAAAACAGCCCGGCTAAGCCTGTGTCATATGTTCCTGCCTTGCCTGCTGTAACCATGATGAGCATCCCGGGCGGAACCTTCGAGATGGGTGACACGAATACAAAATTTGTTAATGCTGCGGCGTCATTAGCTGCAACCCCAGTACATAGTGTGACGGTGAGCGCCTTCATGATGTCGCAGACGCTCATAACTCAGGCGCAGTATATAGCGGTAATGGGGTGGAATCCATCCTATTTCGATTCAGGCAGCACCTGGCCGGTTGAGAATCTTAACTGGTATGATGCGGTATTGTTCTGCAATAAATTGAGCAAGCTGGCGGGATTGGATACGGTATATATCTATGCAGGAATATATCATTGGGCCGGCGGCGGTGATACTTTGACCTCGGTTGACATTAAATATAAAAAGAACGGCTACCGGTTGCCCACCGAGGCGGAGTGGGAATATGCATGCCGCGCCAGGGCGAGGACCGACTATTACTGGGGCCGGAGTTATCCTCCACTTACGTCCGCCGATACTGCAGAGATCAATGCTCATGCATGGTGGTGGTATAATTCATCAAAGCATACGCAACCAGTGGCAAGTAAAATGCCGAATGCTTTTGGGTTGTATGATATGAGCGGGAATGTTTGGGAGTGGTGCAATGACTGGGAGGGGAGGTATGAGGCTATCAGCCAGACCAACCCGACCGGGCCGACATCGCCGATTAACAAAGCCAGTTATCGCGTGCGGCGTGGCGGCGCCTGGGACGACTACTATAACGTCGACTGTCTGTGCGCGGCATACCGCTTCGTCAACATCCCGGGTTTCGGGAACAACAACTGCGGGTTCCGGGTTGTCTGCGGAGCCCGGTAGGGTTGCTTGCAACATCGTCTTAGGCTTTGGCGCAAGCTTTTGTTGCTCAAAAACAATTACCGTCCATCTCTCCATAACAATCCTTACTCAAAGCTCTACGGCATCCCTACGCGCGGCGCGGGACGAATCGGTCTCTTTCAATAGCTATTCGAAGGTATCACTTCTGCGCAGGGCGTTTCCATTTACGGTGAAGGTTTGTGGATGCTCTATCGGGGTTTATCTGTGGTATAAGCGCTGCCATCCCTGTAGCGCGCCTCGGTGGACTTTAGAATTTGGCAGAGCGGGATTTTCCGGGGATCCCTTCCTGCCAGGCGCGGCTGACGCGAATTTTCAAGCATCCCAATCTTTGCGTGGCCTTCCGGAAGGGAGGCCCGTGCACATAGCCGAGCGAAACCATCTGCGAACCTGGACGGCAAGCGGCGGCCGGAAATGGGGCCGCCCACGAGGCTGGTATTTCGCGTCACCGGGCCGGCCGCATAGCTGGTCAGCCCGGGGTGCATCGGCGGGCGGGCCAAAAGCGCGAGGCTCGGATTAGGCGCCGGAGCGGGAAGGCGGGCAAGGGCGCTCGGCTATCTCACGCCCTGCCAGCGGATTACTTCGAACTGAGTTTTTTTCCCCGCTATTCCCTACTTTTCCCCCGCTGTGCATACTCATGGCGTCCGGTTTAAGGTTTCTGATTATTTACAAATGCCTTGGACAGTGTCCAAGGAGTGTCCAAGATCAGGGGGAAATCAGGGGTTTTTGAGGGTAGAAGCGCGCTCGAAAGGGGAAAATAAAAAACCCCTAAAATGCCTTTTTCCTGCGAAATTCGGCACTTTTAGGGGTTTTAGTGGTACACCGGCTCGGATTCGAACCGAGNNTCAGTTGCTCTACCAGCTGAGCTACCGGTGCGTAATTTCGAAGTCATAGAAAATACATCGTCCTAAGGGCAGGGACAAGCATCTCATCTACCATTCCTCATAAACTCTGCCCTTTTGTGCTTTTTCAGCTTTTTTTCCTTTTTTCCTGCCTTCTTGCCTTTCAGGCTTTTTTCTGCTTTTTTTTTGCCTCCTTGCCTTATTCCTTTCTTTTTTCTTTCTTTTTTCTTTTCAGTCTTTTT
>PLTF01000154.1 GCA_003164335.1 Fibrobacterota bacterium | reverse complement strand
TGTTTTCCGGAGGGCAAAAACCCCCCTGAAAACAGGGATTTGGAAAAAATAAATGTAAAGCAGTTTTATTGTTTGCAGGTGGGAATGTTTGAAAGAGGAGTCAGGAGCCAGGAGCCGGGAGAAAGATTAAAGTAATAAAACAAGCGATTAAGAAGTGATCAAGACCAGTAGGGGCAACCCTGCGTGGTTGCCCCTGGGTTGATGGATCCGTAGGGGCGGGGTCATCCCGCCCTGGTGTTACCAAAGGGAAATTCAAAAATACCCGGATCGGGGATCCGGGCCACACGATCAATGGCAAAGAGAGGGCGACCGCGGGATCGGTCAGGTGATTTGTCTTTATCTTTAAATAGATCCCCCTTAGTAAGGGGGCGGCATAGCGGGGGATCTTTTCCCTGTTTTTTCTACCTAATGGAGGCGTTACTGTTATTGGGATTCGGGACCTGTCTAAAAATCCTCCCCTCATTTCGATACACTAAATTATTTTTGTTGGTAGGTGCAAGGAACGCCAATAAAAAATAGAGACAGGCTGCAGGCAAAAAGGATGGATATACTTAAGCAGTTGAAAAGTTTGAACCCGGAGAGATGGCTCTTCGTCCTGAGCCCCTCCAAGGACGATCGGAAGCGACGAATACTCATGGTTCGGCAGGCTCACCACGAGACGTTTATTTCGACCTGACTTATGATCTGATTAAAAAGTGGCATAGTTATAGGCAGACTTTGAATAACAATCGAAACCTTGACCTTGAACAACCATGAACAATAGAGCGCTCAAAACCTATCTCGAAGACCAGTATCGCGCCTTTCACCGGCCCGAATACCTGCGCATGGACCCTCTGGTATGCCTTGCGCCATTTGCCCGGTCCGAGGATATCGAGATCGCCGCGCTCGTGGCGGCGGCCCTGGCGTACGGCAGGGCCGAAACGATCATTCGCAACGTCACCGAGATCTTCAGCCGGACCGGGCGGTCCATCGCCGACTTTGCCGCCGGGACGACGCTTGCCGAGAAAACCCGTTGTTTCGAAGGGTTCAAACACCGCTTTACCGGGGGCGGCGCTATCGCGGCGCTCCTTCACAGCATAGGAAAAGTCCGGTTGGCGGGAGGCTCCCTCGAAACATTGTTTGCGGAAGGGTTCAGGGAAGCCGACCCCACGATCAGGCGCGGACTCGAACATTTTACGGGTACCCTCCGGAGGCTCGCGGAGGAAACGGCATCGTCGAGCCAGGCGGGTGTCGGGTACCTCCTCGCCTCTCCGGCCGACGGCAGCGCCTGCAAACGGCTGAATATGTACCTGCGCTGGATGATCCGGAAAAATGACGGCATCGATTTCGGGATCTGGAAAACCATTCCCGCTTCGCGCCTCATCATGCCGGTGGACACGCATGTCGCGCGGATTTCGCGCAGGCTGGGTCTGACGAAAAGGGCGACGGTTGACTGGCGCATGGCGGAAGAGATCACCGGGGTGCTCCGGATGTGCGACGGTGCGGATCCGGTACGATACGACTTTTCACTGTGCAGGGCAGGCATGGTGGATTTCAGGAGGGAAGCGGCATGATGGACACGGACGCGACGGACGGCAAATCTCCCCGGGAGTTCAGGGGAATCCCGATAAGCGCCGGCAAGGTGGCGGCGCAGGTGTGCCTGTTCTCCATAGGCCGCCAGAAGCTTATTCCGGAATACTCCCTTGAAAACGAGGAGGCAGTGAGCCAGGAGCTTCGCCGGTTCGGCGCCGCGCGCGTCCAGTGTTCCGATGAGCTCGCCCGCATCGCGGTGAACGTCGAAGCGTCTATCGGCAAGGCCGAAGGGGAAATTTTCATTACCCAGCAGCATATCCTGAACGACCCGAAGGTGGTCGACGCCATTTCGCTTATCATTACGGCGCAGCATAAGAATACTGAATGGGCGGTGAACAGGGCCCTCGTGGGGTTCGAAGACATGATGGCCTCCCTTGACAACCAATATCTGCGCGAACGGTCGAGCGACATCGGCGAGCTCAGGCGGCGCCTCCTTAACCGCCTGACCAACACGCAGGCGGGGTTCGTTTGCAAAGGACAAGCCCACTGCCGGCAGGGGGCCGACCGCATCATCGTGGCCGAAGAATTGACAACGGATATGATCGTCAATATGCGGATGGACCGGGTCCTGGGGCTCGTGACCGAGCACGGCGGGGTCACGAGTCACGCCGCGATCCTTGCGCGGTCGCTCGGGATCCCGGCGGTCTCCGGAATATCGGGCATCATGCAGCACATAAACTGCGGCGACATGGTGCTCATAAACGGCGACACCGGCGAGGTCACCCTGCATCCCGAAATAGCGGAGGTACGGGCGGTTGCACTCGAATCGGAAGAGGGGAACGAACCGGAGGTGACGCTTGCCACGCCCCGGGGAATGGAGCTCTCCGCCAATGCCAGTTCCCTCGAAGATGTCAGGCTTGCGCGGTCCCTGGGCGCGGACGGCATCGGACTTTTCCGTACCGAAATCCTGTTCGTCGGGGCCGAGCGCCTGCTTTCGGAAGAGGAACAGCACACCGTTTACAGCAGCGTTGCGGACATCATGACCGGATCGCCCGTTACCTTCCGGATGCTCGACATCGGGGGCGACAAACCGCTGCCGTTCCTGCGGCTCAAAAAGGAAGCCAATCCATTCCTCGGGTTTCGCGGTGCGCGGTTCCTGCTCGGGAACCAGGCGATTTTCAGTGCGCAGATCAGGGCTCTCGGTCGTCTCTCCCTGCAGCGGAAAATACGGGTGCTCTTCCCCATGGTAATCGACGACCGGCAGATGCAGGAGCTCCTTGACCGATCGCGGGGCACCCTCGCGGGTATCCCGCACGATGCCGTCAACATCGAATACGGCGCCATGTTCGAGGTCCCGAGCGCCTTCATCCAGGCGCGCCAGATACTGAAGAAAATCGATTTCTCGAGCATCGGGTCCAACGACCTGATCCAGTACCTCTTCGCAATGGACCGCGACAACGAGATGCTGTCGCAGGAGTATAATCCCGAACATCCGGCGTTGTGGGTATTCCTGAGCCAGCTGAGCGCCATTGCGCGCGAGCTCAATAAACCCCTCTCCATCTGCGGGGAAATGGCGGCCCGGGAGGGTATTCCGGAGCGGCTTATCGGAGCGAAAATCACCTCGCTCTCCGTCGCTCCGCGGCTCATTCCCCGTGTTCGCAGGGAGATGGTTCGTTTCGCAGGGCATTTCACCGAAACCGGAAAAGTACCACAATAACTTACGAGGAGCTACCGGCCCATGTCGGAATTCCGTGTTCTATTTGTCGATAACCACCACTACTCTTCGCGTATCGCTGCCGCCTACTTCGATCGCTATGCCCCGCAGGGCATATCGGCAATGAGCGCCGGCGTTTCGCCCCTGCCCCTGGACCCGAATTTTATCTCCCTTTTTTCGGAGCAGGGTCTGCCGCTGCCCGACGACCGGTGCGTATCGGTCAACGACTTTCCGGACCATTTCGACCTGGCAATTGCGATCGGCCTCAAAAACTCGGAGCCGACCGCGCCGCTTCCCACTTTTTTCTTCCCGCTCCACTGGGACATCGATACGCCCGCAGAGACCGGCGATCCGGAGAGCAGGCGCCGCCATGCCGGCATGATCGAAAGTGCCGTGAAGAACTTCTTCCATTACGGGTACCACGACGCCTTTTTCAACCGGACGGCCTTTTTTGAAAACGTCTTTGAAAGCCTCAATGAAGGGGTGATGGTCCACGACCTCTCCCGCCGCATTTTCTTCTTCAGCCGCGGGGCGGAAAAGATAACCGGGGTGAAGAAAGATGCGGTTCTCGGGCGGGATTGCCACGAACTGTTCGACCCGAGGCTCTGCGGGAAGGAGTGCGTCTTCTGCCGGACCGGCGACAGCGAAAATCTCGACCCCGGCACCTATAATGCGGCATTCGTCGGCCTTGACAGCGTCCGGAAGGAGCTTACCATCAACCGCGTACCGCTGAAGGACGACAAGGGAACGGTGATCGGCGCAATCCTTGCCATGAGCGATTCGACGCGTCTCTCCGAACTCGAAGAGACGCTCGGGAAAAAGCGGTCGTTCTCGGGAATCATCGGCCGGGACCACAGCATGCTTGCCGTTTTCGACCTGATCCGCGATATTGCGGGAAGCGACTACCCGGTCATCATCACCGGGGAAAGCGGGACCGGCAAGGAGCTGGTTGCCGCTGCGATCCACAACGAAAGCACGCGGCGCGACCGGACGTTCCTCGCGGTAAACTGCGGCGCGCTCCCGGAGGGAATTCTCGAAAGTGAACTTTTTGGCCATGTCAAGGGGTCCTTTACAGGGGCCATTCGGGACAAGAAGGGCCGGTTCGAGCTTGCGGACAAGGGAACCCTGTTTCTCGACGAAATCGCCGAACTCACCCCGCGCATGCAGGTAAAGCTCCTGCGGGTACTGCAGGAGGGCATTGTGGAGCCGGTGGGCGGCGAAATGCAGAAGAAAGTCGACGTCCGCGTCATCTGCGCGACCAATCGCGACCTCAAGGAGCTCATCGCCGACGGTTTGTTTCGCAACGATCTCTACTACCGGCTCGCGGTCATGCCCATCGAAATGCCGCCCCTGCGGAAACGCCGCAGCGACATCGCCCTGCTTGCCGACCATTTCCTGGCCGAATTTTCGAAGAAGCTCGGCAAGGAGGTTCTTTCCTTTTCAGAGGAGGCGATGAGCCTGCTCATAGGTTACGAATGGCCGGGAAACGTGCGCCAGTTGCAGAATGCAATTCAATTCGCACTTATCAAATGCCGTGAAAAGCAGATCAAACCCGCGCACCTGCCTCCCGAAATCACCGACGCCCTCATCGTGTCCACGGGAATGCCGAAAATCAAGGGTAAGGCCGGGCGGCATCCCAAGCTCTCCGCCGATGCGGTCGGACAGGCTCTCTCGCGTGCAGGAGGCAACAAGGCGAAGGCGGCCCGCCTTCTCGGGGTGGGGCGTGCCACGCTCTACAACTTCCTGAACGAGCATCCGGAGCTCGGCGACCCGGCCTGAGGCGGAGAATAACGGATCCCGCAGAGCGACGCTGATCGGGGTCGGCGACGGACCTTGATCGATTTGATTACCGCACGTCAAATGCCGGTTACCGACGGCTCTTTGACAAGCGCGGGAGACCCGGCCAGGAAGCGGTCCGCACGGTCGCGAAGGGTGGCGCAATCCTTTGACCCCTGTACCTGCCGGTACAGTTCATGGCCGAAAAAGAAGTTGCAGGCAAAATAGGCGGTAAACTGTTTGAGCCTCCCGATCCGCTTTTCAGGCGGGAAATCCTCGGCGACATACCCGTAGAAGCGGTTCCAGATCTCACGGTAATCCACCGCTTCCGGACCGCGGGAAATCTCCCGGAAAATCCAGGGTTTGACGGCGGCCATCCTGCCGATCATGCAGCCCGAGCAGCGGCTTTCGCCGGTCAGGGCTTTCGCCTCGTGCGCCGAAACGATATCGCCGTTTGCAATGACCGGCAAACCCGCCTCGGCAACGATCCCGGGAAAGAGCGACCACTGTGCCTTCCGCGTCAATTTATCTTCTGCAAACCTCGGGTGGACGGTTACGGCATCAACCCCCGCTTCACGGATGATCCGCAGCCGGTCGTCAAACCGTTCCTGCCAGTCCGGGACACGCCTGCCGAGACGGCATTTAACCGTCAGCAATCCCTCCCATCGTGAGCGCGCAGCGGCGAGCACGGCCTGCAGGCGGTCGCGATCCTCGAACAGTTCTGTGCCGCCTCCGCGCTTCCTGATTTCAGGGGCTGCGCAGCCGAGGTTGATATCGATGCCGTACGGGTTCAGTGTCGCGAGCTTGTCCATAACCGGTCCGATATTTTCGCTGTCAACAAGCGCAAGCTGGTAGAAAACCGCGCCCTCCGCAGTGCGGCGTCGTGTAAATGGAGAGACGGCGAGGTTTTCCCGCAGGACCGCCGGGGCGGAAAGCATTTCTGTAAAGAGAGCCCCGTATCCCCCGAAATCGGCAACGAGCCGGCGGAACGCGCTGTGCGTAACACCGGCCATGGGAGCAAGCAGGAGCGGGATGTCGATCACGTTTCCCGCAATAATAAGATTATTTGCGCGGATTGTCATGGTGGAAAAATAGTCTTGTCGCAAGGAAATAGACGGCAACTAGGGTGAGGGCGACCACGATGGTCACCAAACCGATCTCTTCAATACCCTGCTCGACCACCGCAATGTTCCTGCCGAATTTGAAACCGAGAAAGGTAACGACTCCCGCCCACAGAATTCCGCTCAAAACGTTACAAAGAAGAAACTTCGGATAGTGCATCCGTGAAACGCCGGCCATGAGGGCGGTCAGGACCCTGAGATAGGAGATCCACCGACCGATGAAGATCGCAATGACGCCGTAACGGGCGAAGAAATCCTCCGTTTTCCGAATGTGCGCTTCTTTAAACCTGAGCAGGCCGGACAGCCGCTCAATGAACACCCGGCCGCCTCGCCGGCCGATCTGGTATCCGATTGTATTGCCGGCAATAGCACCAATCGCAGCAAAGAGGAATACGAGCCCGAAATGAAAGCCCTTGCCGGCGCCCGCAGCAGCCGCAGCGAGAAGAACCGCAGTCTCGCCGGGCAGAGGCAATCCGGAATATTCCGCCGCAACTATTAAAAACACCAGCGGATATCCGATATGGTTGATTAAGGCTTCTATCGACATGGTTTCGGCACCTATAGCTCCGGGACGCTACCCTTCGCGGCACCGCAATGGATACCTCGGGGGTCATAAAAGGAGCAAAGAATCGAATACTAATATACTCCCTCGATTACCGGATTATGGAAGCAGTATTGCTAATGTCAGCTGCGACAAAGAGCTGAAGGAAATCAACGGCTCCGGTTCGCCCGGAATTTTCGAACTGAGCTTTTCATGGATGGGCCCGTCGATGTGCTCTGTCGGACAATAAAAAATCACAGGCAGAAATGCACGCTTCGCCGGATAAGGCAACTTGCAAAGAACTCTGCCGAAACGCTCATGTGCCAATGTCCGGAGGACGAGACAACGTGCAATCGGCATTTGTTGAAGGGGATCATTGAAAGCAGGCTGATTCGGGGAGACGGTCATCTCCCCGTTTCTGCCGTATCCACCGTTTGACCATCATTCACTCCCCATCCGCCGCCGAAGGCAATGTAGAGATCCGCATAGGCATAGAGAAGGTTTTCGCGCGCCCGGGCAAGCGTGAGTTCACCTTCGAAAAGACTCCGCTCAGCATCAAGTACTTCGATATAGCTCGTATAGCCTTTTGTATAGCGCTCCCTGGCGAAAAAGGCAGCCTTTCTCAGTGCTTCCGTCTGCGCATTCAACGCTTCGATCTCCTGCCGGGTCTTCTGCAGATCGATGAGTGCGTCCTCGGCCTCGCGCAGGCCGTTCCTGATGGCCAGGCGGTAGCGCGCGAACGCCTGCCGATAGACTGCTTTAGCGGAGCGTACCTGCCCACGCCGCTCGCCGCCGGCAAAGATCTGCTCGTCAAACGAGCCTGCGTAATCCCAGATAATGTTCGGATGCGATACTATGTTTTGTAGCTCCGTCGACCCCCAGCCGAAAAGGCCGGTGAGTGACAACGTGGGAAAGTAGTTTGCGTAGGCAACGCCGACGCGCGCGTTGGCGGCAATGAGGTCCTGTTCGGCCTGTCGTATATCCGGCCTCTTCCTGAGCACGCCCGACGGCATCAGGGCAGGAACTGGAGGAGGAGTCAGGTCACGGAGCCCTTTGCCACGAGGTATGGAACCGGGGTTCTTCGCAAGCAGAACGCTGAGGCTGTTTTCCTGCTGCGCTATGGCTTTTTCGAGTTGCGGAATGGCAGCCCAGGCCTGATCGTACTCCGATTCCGCCTGCCGGAGCTCAAGCTCTGAAATGACTCCCCTTTCGAATTGGCGCGCAAAAAGGTCATAACTTTCCTTTCGAGATGTCGCGGTACGCTGCGTGATGGCAAGCTCTTCATCGAGCGTTCGCAGGTGTATATACCCGGTCGCAACCTCGCCGATAACTGTCAGGAGCACGCCCCGCTTCGCCTCGCGGGCGCTGAGCAGGTCGGCGTGTGCAGCTTGGGTCGCCCGTCTGAGCCCGCCGAAAAGATCAATCTGCCAGCTCCCGGTGAGCGCAAGCGAATAGCTCGTTACCGGGCCGCGGAAAGTCCCTTCTTGGAAGTACCGGCCTCGTCCTGGCTGGGCTTCCACCCCGACCTGCGGGAAAAGTGCCCCGCGCGTCGATTGCAGGATGCCGGCAAACTGTTCAACCCGTCCAGCTGCCGCTGCAATGTCTTCGTTGTCCCTGAGGGCTTCGGCAATGAGCGAATCAAGCGTCGAATCGCCGAACAGGTCCCAGAAGACCGCATTGACATTGGCCTTCGCGCTCGTATCGGCGAAGCGCCAGGCAGAGGGAACGTCGGTTGTCGGCCGGTGATAGGTCGGTCCGACCATACAGCAGCAGACAATCGGCAGGAAAGCCGCGATGTACGGCGCTGCTCTCATGGCGACCTCTCCCGGCTTCGGCTATTTCCCTTTCCCCGCTGAGCAATTTTTTCCACTACATAAAACATCATAGGAATAAAGAAAATCCCGATGCATGTTGCGGCAAGCATGCCCCCAATGACATCGGTCCCTATCACGCGGCGAGCAATGCCTCCGGCGCCAGATGCGATGGCAAGCGGGATACAACCGAATACGAATGCGAAGGAGGTCATGAGGATCGGCCGCACCCGGACCTTTGCTCCGGAAAGAGCCGCATCGTGCAGGGAGCCTCCGTGCAGGTCGTACTCCTTTCGGGCAAATTCGACAATGAGGATGGCGTTCTTGGCTGCGAGCCCGATCAGCACGATAAGACCAATCTGCGCATAGATGAAGAACGGCATGTCACGGAGAAGCAGTGCTGCAAACGCTCCGAAAACCGCGATCGGCGTACTGAGGAGCACGCTGAAGGGAAGCGAGAAGCTTTCATAAAGAGCCGTAAGAATGAGAAAAACAAAGAGGAGGGAGAGGCCGAAGACCGCCCATGCGGGCACGCCCTTCGCAGCCTGCTGTTCCTGGAACGAAATGCCGAGGTAGTCGAGCCCGATGTCCTGCGGCATGGTGGCTTCTCTGACCTCTTCGAGCGCGGCCATGACCTGTGCCGAGCTGTATCCGGGCGCGGCGGTAAGGTTGAACTGGGCTGAGCGGAAAAGGTTATATCGCATGGTAAATTCAGGGCCGGTGTGCGCCTCGATGTTCGTTATCGAGGAAAGCGGTACCGGATTGTTGCTGTTGTTGCGGACATAAAAATCGCCTAGGTGTGACGGATCGGTGCGATAATCACCATCAGCTTCTACGTATACCTGCCACGCCCTGCCGAAGCGATTGAAGTAATTGACAAAATAACCGCCCATGAAGGTCTGGAGCGTGGTGTACACATCGGTAAGGTCTACACCCTGGCCGAGAGCCTTATCCCGGTCGACCTTTGCGAAATACTGCGGCACCGACGCGAGCAGCGTAGTCGAAATAAGCCCGATTTCGGGGCGCTTGCGGGCGGCCTGGAGAAAGGCCTGCGCGTTGTCGGCCAGGTATCCGATATCCTTGCCCGAGCGGTCCTCCAGCACTGCGGTAACTCCGCCCGCGCTTCCCACTCCCTGGATTGCAGGCGGCGAAAATGCGAAAGAGATCCCATCGGGTAAACCGGAAAGTTTACGGTTGAGCCTTGCAATGATAGCGTCGGCACGCTCGTTCCTTCCCCGCTTCGACCATTCCTTGAGACGGATAAAGAAGGTGGCATTGTAGGTGGTCCGCACCTGGCTCAGGAGGCTGAATCCGACCACTGAAGTACAATACTGGACGCCTGGTGTGTTCAGGATCATCCTCTCGACCTTTCGAGCGGCATCTGAGGTGCGCTGGAGTGAAGCGCTATTCGGGAGCTGGAGGCTTGCGAAAACATATCCCTGGTCCTCTTCGGGAAGGAAGCCGGCGCGAAGCCTGGGGCCAAGATTCACAACGGCAAGCGTGAAGGCCAAGAGGGCGAGGAGCGATAGTCCCCAGCGCCGGATGACCATGCTCGATATCTTCAAATAGCGCCTTCGTCCCCCCTCAAAGACCCGGTTGAAGAGACCGAAGAAACCCCGGGAAGCCTGAGCCTTCTTTGGTTTCAGCAGAAGAGCGCACAGGGCCGGGCTGAGGGAGAGCGCATTGAAAGCGGAGAGCAGCACCGATATCGCAATTGACACGGCAAACTGCTGGTAGAGCCGACCGGTGATTCCGGGAATGAAAACTGTGGGAAAGAACACAGCCGCAAGCACCAGCGCGATTGCAAGGATCGGTCCCTGCACCTCCTGCATGGCGGCAATTGCGGCATCGTGCGGCGCAAGTCCCTCCTCGATGTGTCGCTCGACAGCCTCTACCACGACAATTGCGTCGTCAACGACGAGGCCGATCGCAACCACCATGCCCATGAGCACTATGGGATTGATTGAAAAACCGAGCAGCGGAAAGAATGCAAAGGTCCCGAGAAGCGATACCGGCACTGCGATGATCGGAATGAGTGTTGCGCGGAATCCCTGCAGGAACACGTATACGACGAGGATCACGAGAAGCAGGGCGATGAACAGTGTCAGCACGATCTCCTTGAGCCCTTCGCTCACCGATCGGGTGGTATCGAGCGCCACGGCATAGTCGAGATCGGGCGGGAAGTACTTTTTCGCCTCCTCCATGACTTTCCTGACGCCATCGGCCGCCTGGAGTGCATTTGTGCCCGGCAATTGATACAGGGAAAGAATAGCCGACGGGTGGCCATTGAAACTCCCCCGAGCCGAATAGTCCTGTACCCCGAGTTCGATCCTCGCCACATCCTTCAGGCGGACCAGCGAGCCGCCGGAGTCGGCGCGCAGCACGATCTGGCCGAACTCTTCCGGAGTTACGAGACGTCCCTGCGCCCGGATTGAATAGGTAAACTGCTGGCCGGCGGGCACCGGTTCGGCGCCGATCTGGCCCGCCGGATTTACCGTATTCTGCTTCTGCAACGCGGCGATGATTTCCGGCACCGTGATGTTGAGTTTAGCAAGGATATCGGGCCGTACCCAGCAGCGCAGGGCGTACTGCCCGGCTCCGAATACGGTGACGCTCGCTATCCCGCGCACCCGGGTGATCAGGTCGTTCAGGTGAATGTACGCATAGTTGGCAAGGAATTGCGCGTCGTAGGTACCTTTCGGTGAGTAAAGCGCTATTTGCACAAGCGGTGTGGAAAGCGTCTTCTGTGTGGTGATCCCGATGTTGCGCACATCCGGCGGGAACTGCCGCTCGGCCTGCGATTCGCGGAGCTGCGAGAGCATCTGGTCCACATTGGGATCGGTTTTCACGTCGAAGTTCACGGTCATGCGCATGGAGCCACTGTTGCTGTTGATGGAGAACAGGTAGTTCATATCGTCAACACCACTCATGCTCTCTTCGAGCGGAACGGCGACCGACTGCTCGATGGCGAGCGCATCGGCTCCTACATAGGTCGTTATCACATTGACTTCAGGCGGGATGATCTTCGGGTATTGCGTCACCGGCAGGCCGGCCAGGGAGACGAGCCCGACGATCATCATGATGATGGCAATGACGAGCGCGACGATGGGGTGGTTGATAAAGTAGCGAGGCATGGGAGGCTACCTCGGGTTCGGGGCAGTGTCCGCCCCCGGCGGCCGGTTCGGTGCGGGCGGCACTTCATAAGGCATGGGCGAAACCGGGGACCCTTCGCGGACCTTCTGAACCCCCTGCACCACTACGGTTTCATCGGGCTCCAGCCCCTCGTCAACGATCCACCGGTCGCCACGCTGCTCGCCAAGCTTGACCTGCCGGAGCTCGATCCGCCGGTCGGGCCGCACGACGGCGACCTGGTACATTCCCTGCAATTCGATCACCGCCCGCTGCGGTACGAGGAGGGCATTCTTCCTGATTCCGGTTGTGACAATGACCCGCACGAACTGCCCCGGACGCAGAAGGTTGCCGGGATTCGGGAAGGTAGCCTCCATCTGCAACGTTCCGGTCCTGGCTTCGACCTGGCGATCAACGGCATAGAGCTTGCCTTCGTAGGGGTAGCGGGATCCGTCGGCCAGGATCAGTGCATGCTTCATGGATTGTCCCGCATCGGCATCCTTGCCGGGCGACTGCATGGACTTCATGAATGAAAGATAAAACTGCTCGCTGACCGCATAGGAGACCTTGACGGTATCGATCTTCGAAACCACGGTCAATTCACCTCCCTGCGCAGGACCGACCAGGTCGCCGATCTGGGCGATGGCAAAGCCCGCGACGCCGTCGATCGGGGAAGTGATCTTTGTAAAGCCGATATCGAGATTCGCCTTGTTGACCGCAGCCTGTGCGGCCACGATTGCCGCGAGCGTCGAGCGCTCGGTCCCAACCGCGTTGTCGAAGTCCTGCCGACTTATTGCCTTCTCCTCGACAAGCGGACGGATGCGGTCGAGGTTCGCCAGTGCGATGTAATGTTGCGCCTGCGTCTGGGAAAGTACGCCCTGTGCCTGGTCGAGAGCGGCCTGGAATGGGCGCGAGTCGATGGTGAAGAGCAGCTGGCCTTTCCTCACGGGGTCGCCTTCACGATAATTCTTGCTGACCAGGTAACCTTGCACCTGCGCGCGGATCGTCGCATCGACCAGGCCCTCAATCGTTCCGACCCACTCATGCTCGACGGGAATATCCTCCTTCGCAACTACGGCTACCTCGACGGCAATCGGGGGAGGAACATTCTTCGGCTTTTGACACGAGGTACAAACGACCGCGGCCATGCCGCAGGCCACCTTGAGTACCTGCGAAGTCCATCGCCGCATCTGGTTCCCGGAAAATCTCATAATCGAATATTCCTCCCTGCATCGATGTCGAGACGCACTCCCACCACACTCTGAAGGAGGATAAATCTAGCAAAAATCAGACCAATTATGAAAAAACTCAGAGCCAGAATATTTGCATCTGCAGTCGCAATTGGATCTCTCTGCAACGATCCGCGCATATAGATTTTCAGGACAGTTGCATTTCATTGCGCCGACAGCTGTATTTCTTTATATTAGTTACACAGCCGCTTTTCCGAGACTTCACCGGGGAAGCGGGCGGAGGAAGGCTATGAGCCGATTCGGAATTGCCGTGGTTTGCACGATGCTTCTTCACCCTGACCGACCGTACCGTTTCCGCCTGCGCATTTCGGCGATTATCGGGGTGTTTGTTGCATTGTTTGCTCGGGCAGCAGTCAAGGGGCCCGAACCGATTGCGTCCTTCGACCTGAACCGATACCTTGGAACCTGGTACGAAATCGCCCGCATGCCTTCCCGGTTTGAGCGCGGTCTCGACAGCGTGACGGCCACCTATTCACTCCGGACCGACGGCTCCGTGAAGGTAGTGAACCAGGGGAGCAGGAATGGAAAAAGATCGCGTGCGGTCGGACGGGCGAAGTTTACCGGCAGGAGCGATGTCGGCGCGCTTCGGGTCACTTTTTTCGCTCCTTTTTATGCCGACTACACGATTCTCGATCTTGACACTGCACAGTACCGCTGGGCCATGGTGGCATCGGGCCGGAAATATCTGTGGATACTTTCAAGAACCCCTGCGCTGGATTTCGAAATCGTGGACAGCCTGGTGAACCGAGCGGCCGGGCTCGGCTTTGAAACGGACCGGCTGTACTTTACACGGCAGTAGCCCCCGCTCAATCCCCTGCAAGCAGGCAGGCATGGACATGCGACGGGTCGGCCGCAGCAGGCCGCAAGGCGGGCGTCTCCCGCATGCAGCGCGCGACGATCCTGACGCGCTCACCATTGACCGATAATTCAGCCGTTTCGCCTCCGGCCGTCGCCATATCGCGCGTAAATTGACAACGAGGATGAAACGGACAGCCCGGCGGCGGCGACACGGGCGACGGGGTCTCCCCTGAAAGCCGCAGCCGCGCCCTGGGTTTTGCCGGATCGGGCTCGGGTATCGCCGAAAGTAATGCCCTCGTGTAGGGATGGATCGGGTGGGCGTAAAGCGCGTCCCGCGGGGAGCGCTCCACGATGCGGCCGAGGTACATCACCGCGACTTCGTCGGCGAAGTGCTCGACCACCGCGAGGTTGTGGGCGATAAACAAGTAGGCGATGCCGAGCTCGTCCTGCAGGTCGCCGAGCAGATTGAGGATCTGAGCCTGGATCGACACGTCGAGCGCGCTCACCGGCTCGTCGCACACGATGAAATCCGGGCTGCTCGCAAGCGCGCGGGCGATGCCAATGCGCTGCCGCTGGCCGCCCGAAAACTCGTGCGGGCGGCGGTTGAGGTAGCGGCTCGACAATCCGACCCGTTCGAGAAGGTCGCCGACACGCGCCTTGCGCTGCCGTTTCCCGAGTCCGCCGTGCACGAGGAGCGGCTCCTCAACGATAGCGGCCACGTTCATGCGCGGGTCGAGCGAGCTCAGGGGGTCCTGGAAGATGATCTGCATGCGCTTACGCAAACGCCGCCAGTCGCCGGGCGTCTGGGCGAAGAGGTCGATGCCGTCGAAAACCGCGCTGCCGCCGGTGGCCGGGATGAGCCCGAGGATCGTGCGACCGACGGTTGTCTTTCCGGACCCGCTCTCGCCGACGAGGCCGAGCGTTTTGCCCTTGCCTATGGTAAAGCTTACGCCATCCACGGCGCGGACGTGCTTCTTAGCCGCAAAGAGCCCGCCGCCCCGGACCTCGAACCAGGTCTTGAGGTTTTCGACGGTAATAAGAGGGGCTTTACTGTTAGTTGTTAATATGTTTAATTCGTTTTGCATAGTTACAGTCTTAGTTTTCAGTGCCTTGGTGGGGGAACCGCTCAGGCGGTTCCCCCTGGCCTAAAGCNNCCGGACCTCTCCTATCAGAGAGGTATTATAAAAGCAAAAAAATCCCAACCATCCCGCAAACGCTCGCCCACTCCCGCAACGCCCTCATTAGATAGAAAACACATATTCAGGAAAACCAAAACCGAATATGGGTATATGCGTTAAGTCAACATATTAAAATCTTTCACGCAAATACGCTTCTACCCATCTACGAAATTATTCTTCTTTTTCAGTTTCTTTTCGCAGAGGCTTATGGGTCCCCGCCGCAGGGTGCCTGTTATGAAGCACTCCCACCTCGTGCGGGTGACCCGGCTCAGCCATCCAAAAGAATTTGAATTTTCTTATGCTTTTGGAATCCGGCTCAGCCATCCAAAAGAATTTGAATTTTCTTATGCTTTTGGAATCCGGCTTAGCCATCCAAAAGCATTTGAATTTTTATAGGGGCAGCCACATAGGGCTGCCCCTACAGACAAACCAAAATCTATTACCCCGCTGATGGATCCGATTCCTTCCCTTCCGCATATCCTGCGCACTCCAAGCACGAGCACCAGTGACCCGGAGCAACTTCGCGCAGCGCGGGCATTATTTCCGTGCACCTCTTGAGAACTCTTACCGTTGCTCCGCCTTCGTCAACCTCGACCGTCTCGGCAACGCCCTCCTGTGCCAGCTGCTGTGTCAGGAAGCAGCGCGGATGAAAGGTGCAGCCGGACGGGAATTCCAGCGGGTTCGGGACGCTGCCCGGAATGGTATCCAGCCGGCTCTTCTTCTCACCGAGGCGCGGGAGCGAGCGGAACAGGCTCTGCGTATACGGGTGGAGCGGCGTCCGGAAGAGCGTCTTGACATCGGCTATTTCAGCCAGGCGTGAGGCGTACATGACCCCGACCGTGTCTGCGGTTTCGGCAACCACCCCCAGGTCGTGCGTGATGAGCAGGATGCTCAGGTTCTCGGTCTCCTGGAGCCCCTTGATGAGGTCGAGGATCTGCGCCTGGATGGTCACGTCGAGCGCGGTGGTCGGCTCGTCGGCAATGAGGAGCTCGGGGTTGCACGAGAGCGCCATGGCGATCATCACGCGCTGGAGCATCCCGCCCGACATCTGGTGCGGGTACTCGTTAAACCGCTGCGCCGGGTCCGGGATGCCGACCTTTGCAAGGAGCGAAATCGCCAGTTCCCGGGCCTTTGCAGGCGACAGGCCGCGGTGGAGGCCGATGGCCTCGACGATCTGGCTGCCGCAGGTAAATACCGGGTTGAGCGACGACATGGGCTCCTGGAAGATCATGCTGATCCGGCCGCCGCGCACCTCCCGCATGCGGCGCTCCGGAAGCCCCCGCAGGTCGGTGCCGTCGAGCTCCACCATGTCGGCACTGATCTTCCCCGGCGGCTCGTCGATGAGGCGCATGATCGAGAGCGCGGTGATGCTCTTGCCGCACCCGCTCTCGCCGACCAGCGCAAAGAGCTTCCCCTTGTCTATCCGGAAACTCACCCCGTCCACCGCCTGCACGATCCCGTCCTCGGTGGTGAAACTCGTCGAAAGGTTCTTTACGGTCAGCATAGGGTCACCGCAGTTTCGGGTCGAGGGCGTCGCGGAGCCGGTCGCCGAAGATGTTCCAGGCCAGAACGACCACGAAAATGGCGGTCACTGCCGCGGTGAACTCCCACCAGCGGCCGACGACAAGATCCATGCGCGCATCGTTGATCATCTTGCCCCAGGAGGGCAGGTTCTGGACGCCGATGTTGAGAAAACTCAGGATGACCTCCGCGTTGATCGCGCCGACGAACCCGAGCGAGAAGTTGATAATGGCAATATGGAAGACGTTCGGCACGATGTGGCGCAGCAGGATGGCGAGGTCGCTCCGGCCCGAGGCGCGCGCGGCAAGCACGAAGTCGAGCTCCTTGACCTTCATGGTCTCGGCCCGGATGAGCCGGCAGGTGGCGATCCAGTTTATGAGCCCGAGGGCGAGATACACCCCGGGCATGCCGGAGAGGTCGAGTTCGAGCGGCGTACCGCCGAAGAGTATGCGGTCGGCAAAGGCGAATTTGAGCGCAATGAGAAGGATGATTCCCGGAATGCTCGCCACCGTGGTATAGAACCAGACGATGACGTCGTCGACCCGGCGACCGAAGTAGCCTGCAAAGGCTCCGAGAATGAGCCCGAGCGGGATGGCGATGACGTTGGCCATGAACCCGACCGTCATGGAGACGTGCGCGCCGAGGAGCGTCTTGACAAGTACCGAGCGGCCGAGCGCGTCGGTACCCAGCGGATACTTTAGTGACGGCGGCGCATTGCGCAGGCTGTAGTTGTACGTCGAGTCCCAGTGCGAAAACACGAGCGGGCTCGCGATTGCAACCACCGCGTAGGCGATGATGATGCCGAGGCAGAAAAGCGCAGTCTTGTCGCGCCGCAGCCGCACGACCGCGTTGCCCCACAGGCTCCTGCCCAGTGCCGGTATGGTCGCGCTCATCGCAGCCGTATCCTCGGGTCGAAGACCGCATAGAGAATGTCGGTGAGGAGCAGGCTCACCACATAGAGGATCGTCGTGAAATAGGTGAGCCCGGTAATGACCGGCACGTCGCGCGAGGTGATGCTCGTGAGGAACAGGTCGCCGAGGCCCGGCACCCCGAAGAACTTTTCAAGCAGGAGCGCTCCCATGATGAGGAAGGGAATTTCCGAAATGACCTCGGTCAATATCGGCAGCATGCAGTTCTTGAGCACGTGCTTGAAGAGAATTGCCGGGAGCGGCACGCCCTTGGCGCGTGCGGTGCGGACGTAATCCTTGCCGATTTCGTTTAAAATGACTACCCGGTAGAAGCGGACCGATCCCCCGAGCCCTGCGACAACCGCGATCGCCACCGGCACGTAAATGGCGACCGGGCTGGCGAGCCCGGCTGCGAACCGGGGGGCGATGTGGAACATGATCCACTGACCCAGCAGCATGTAGGCAAGGTAGGGAACGCACATGCCGAGCACGGTTACGAAGACGGTGAACCGGTCGATGAACCCGCCCCGGTAGTAGGCGACGAGGCAGGCGAAAACCATGGCGAAAAAGAGCCCGAGCGCCATGGCCGGGACCGTGATGGACAGGCTGAACTTGCCCCGCTCGCCGATGGTCTGCAGGATGGATTGCTCGGTGGCATAGCTCCGGCCCGAAAAGGTGACGTTTTCGTAAAGGTGCCAGAAGAACTGCGAATCGAAAAGCTTCCCGATTGTCCACCGGGTGATCCCGGCCCTCAGCCGCCCGCCGTTTGCCGGGTCGTTGTTGATGGCCGCGATCAGGTCGCCGCAGCTCTTGACCGAGGCGCAGTTCACCGCCGTGCGCGAGCCGTCGGAGAGCGAAATCACGATGAACGGTTCCTGGGTGGCCTTTGCCGGATCGACAAGTTGCCGCCGCTCGGTCATGGCGGCAAGCGGCGTGGCAGGGGAGAGGTTGAACACGAGCCGCCCGACCATGGTGAGCCCTGCCGCGCCCCCGGACTGGTAGGGCGCGAGGTGCAGTTCGAGCGAGCGCGCCGCCTTTGACGATCCGGAATCGGCCACCGAGAACATGAAGCTTCCCCGGGAGTAATCGGTCAGCGTCAGCCGCCGGTGGAAGTTCAGGATCTCGGGCCGGTCGAGCTTGTGCTTCTCGTTGAAGGCGTGCTTCGCCTCAGCCCCGAGCTTGAGGTTGACATAGGAGCTCGAAACGTCCCCGGCGATGACGCGGAAGAGAATAAAGGTGAGGAGCATGACGCCGAGCACCGTCACCACCGCCTGGACCAGGCGTCTGATTACGTAGCGGCCCACTATCGCCCCCCGCCTTCGGCGGTCCGCATGCCGGTGTCGATCCGGTGATATTTGAAAAACCCGTAGCCGATCGGATGCTGCTTCATGTGGCCGTCCCAGTCGTGGTACAGGACGAAGTCTTCCGGCTCGTACTTGAGCATCACCGGGCACTCCTCGCTGATCATGCGGATCATGGTCGCGTAGATCGCGGTGCGCTCCGGCGAGTCCTGCATGACCCGTACCCGCTCGTAGAGGCTGTCGAAGGAGGGGTTGCGGTAGTTGGAGTTGTTCGTCCCCTTGTCGATGTTGCCCGAATAGTACAGCTGCAGGAAGTCTTCGGCGTCCGGGTAGTCCGCTATCCAGCCCATCATATACATCTGCGACTGTTTGTT
The DNA here is from genome assembly GCA_003164335.1 of Fibrobacterota bacterium. Classification (GTDB taxonomy): domain Bacteria; phylum Fibrobacterota; class Chitinivibrionia; order Chitinivibrionales; family Chitinispirillaceae; genus BOG-1184. Next base: position 1,733 of record PLTF01000154.1, on the reverse strand, counting down.
GTTCACCTTACGCTGCAGCGTGGGCCAGTCGTTGAAGATGGTCTTGATCCTGAGGCCCAGCCGCCCGAACTGCTGCCGGGCGAACTCCGCCTCCTTGATGGCGTCCGGGCCGTCCGAAAGATCGATCCTGAGCTCCGGGACCTCCCCCTTGACGAGCAGCCCGAGGGAGGCCATTTTTGCCCTGGCCTCGTTAAGCTTTGCAAGCGCGGCGACGGTATCGAACCGGGCGTACGGACTCGCCCCGGCCTCGTCGTGGCCCTTGAAATCGGTGGGGACGGTGTTGGTCGCCCGCCTGCCCCGCCCGTTCAGGAGTACCTCGATCTCGCTTTCCACATCGTAGCCCAGGCAGATCGCCTGCCGGAGCTCCTTCACCCGGCCAACCACGGAGTCCTCCATGTTGAAGACGATCCAGTAGATCGCGGGCTCGGTAAACCGGTTGAGGCGGATGCCCCGCTTCGCCCACTCGTCGGTCAATTTCTTGTCGGGCCGCACGACCGACTGGAAGGTCTCGCGCGGGATGGACGCGACGTCGACCTGCTTCGAGAGGAACATCATCCATGAGGTGTACTGCTCGTCGACATAGCGGTAGTCGATCTCGTCGATGAAGGGTACGCGCTTCCCGGCGTCGGCCAGGAGCCCGAGCGCGCTGTCGCCGGGGTAGTTCGCCGACGGTCCCTGCCCCTCGGTTGGGTAAAAATCGGGCCTGAAGTCCGGGTTGCGCACGAGGCGGATCTTCCACTTCCGTTTCATCAGGTCAAGGAGGTACGGTCCGGTCCCCACCGCCTCGCCGGGTTCGGTGATCTCCGGGTTGCGCTCGTGGACGGCAAGCGGCCGCCTCCCGCCGTGGCCGTCGCTCTCGGTGGTCAACCAGTAGTCGACGAGCTCGCGCGGAATGGGCGCGCAGGTCTGCATGGCAAGAATGTAGATGAACTGCGGAAAGGGCTTCAGGAGCCGGATGCGCAGCGTGAGCGAGTCGGGCGCTTCGAGCCCGGCAACCGGCAGGTCGTACCGGGAAAAATCGCCGATCCGGTAGAGCCGGGTGCTTTCGCGGAAGTCGTCGAGGCCCGCGATCCGGCCTGCGATAAACGCCCAGGCGAGGCCGGTATTGATATGGTAGTCCGCGATCCGCTTGAAGGCCAGGACAAAGTCGGCGGCGCGCACGGCCCGAGTGGCAAACGGGTGCGCCCCGGAAGGGTCTGCCCCGAAGCAGGGGTTGCGGTGGTAGAGCACGCCGGGCTTGAGGCGGATGGTATAGGTGAGCCCGTTGTCCGTTATTTCGGGCAGGCTCGTCGCGAGCTGGGGCACCACCTCCACCGGCCGCTTGAGATAGTGGTAGGCGTAGAGCCCCTCGAAAAAGTTCGCCTGGATTATCGAGGAGACATCGTCGCCGCAGGTGGCAGGATCGATGGACTTGACATCGGCCGGGTAGGTGCAGTGGTAGACGATGGCGTGCGAATGGCGTTTGCCGGTGTCCCCGGAGAGCAGGATCAGGGGGAAAAGGGTGAGGACTGCGAGGATAAGCAGGGCTGTGGCGTAGAACCATTTCATAGGAAGATTCAAAATACGTTATTATAGGATTTGGTGGGGATATTGAGCTTAAATCAAATGCCTCTGGTGGGGGAACCTCGCTACGCGGGTTCCCCCTGGCCAAAGCCTCCGCGCCCGCAAAGCCGGGCCACGGGGTCTTTGGCTCACCCCTTCCTGCGGAAGTGACCTCACCCCGGCCCAAAGCG
>PLTF01000138.1 GCA_003164335.1 Fibrobacterota bacterium | reverse complement strand
GCGCAAAACCCGCGCCTACTCTACCGTCAACCCATGCATTCTTCTTTATTCTGAATCTTTTCGCAGAGGCTTGTGGGTCCCCGCCGCAGGGTGCTTATTATGAAGCACTCCCACCCCGTGCGGGTGACCCGGCTCAGCCATCCAAAAGAATTTAAATGTTTTGAATTTTATGGATTCCGGCTCGGCCATCCAAAAAAATTTGAATTTTTCAAAAAATCTACCTAACTAGCAACTCAAAAAAAATAGATCTCCCATCGGATCCGAAAGCAACCATTTTTCAGACTGACACCTCTTTCCGAATCCGCACCGGCTATTCGAACATCGATTATCGTAATTGCCGACAGGAGCCTTGCGAATTTTAGTCGAATCGGGTATGATCTTACGAAGACAGGGCTACACTATAGTCTGCAATCCCGTCGATACCTTTAAGCACGAGTTGTGATTTCGCCATCAAGAAGGAGCCGCCATGGATATTGTTCTCTCCCCCACCGAGGTCCGCGTCCTCGGATCGCTCATCGAAAAAGAGCTCACCGTACCCGAGTACTGTCCGCTCACCCTTAACTCGCTCGTCCTGGCGTGTAACCAGAAATCCAACCGCGACCCGGTTACCGCCTATTCCGACGAGGAGGTGCTCGATGCCGTCGAAACGCTGCGCAATAAGCAGCTGGCCTGGCAGCGCAGCATTCCCGGCAGCAGGACTCTCAAGTACGAGCAGAACCTGAGGGCAAAATTCGGCTTCGCTCAGCGGGAGATCGCCGTTGCCTGCGTGCTCATGCTCAGGGGACCGAGTACACCGGGAGAGATCCGGGGGTATACCGGTCGCCTGTACCAGTTCAGGGATCTTTCAGAAGTAGAGGAGTCGCTCGCTCTGCTCGCTGCGTGGGAAACGGGTCCCGTCGTGACCAGGCTTCCGCGGCTGCCGGGCACCAAGGAACATCGGTTCGCCCACCTGTTTTCGGGTGAGGTTATCGTCGCGTCGGGTCCTGAGGCTGCGGAGGCAGGTGCCGAGGTTCAAAGCGGCGCATCGCTCACTTTGACTGAACGTATCATTCTCCTCGAAGAGAAAACGGCACGACTGGCCGAAGAACTGGCCGCAACGAAACAGGCGTTCGAGGAGTTCAGGCGATCGTTTGAGTAGGCATAGTGAACGAAAAACAAGGAATTCTTTTTTCCTTTGGAAAATCAAACTTCAAATGTGTATTTTCTTCCATGCAACCTTCCTGGTGAAGTAGAGGAGAGGCTGATTTCAGGGCCAGGGAAAAAAGTTGGGGCGTCAATGCTACGACTGATTTCGAACGAACCGATTAAGTCCGGGATAAGAGTAGGTTCATAACCAAATCCACATCCCCGAAGGAGATTTATTATGAGATACTCAGGTACGGTCAATAGCTTCAGCGTAATACTGACTGCAATCATCAGTATCAGTATAGGTGTTGCGCAGGACAGGCTTTTCGCTGCGCCATGCCCCTGCGACATCTATGCCGCCGGCGGAACGCCCTGCGTTGCGGCGCACAGTACGGTGCGGGCGCTCGACAGTTCGTACAATGGGCCCCTCTACCAGGTCAGACGCGCGTCGGACAATACAACCAAGAACATCGGCGTTCTGAGCCCGGGGGGCTTCGTCGATGCCGCTACGCAAGACTCCTTCTGTTCAGGTACGACCTGCGTTATTACCGTCGTCTACGACCAGACCGGTAAGGGAAACGACATGTGGTACCAGGGTTCGACCCAAGTCTCCGGCTCAACGGTGAGTATCCCGGCAACCGCGACCAAGGAAAAATTGACAATCAGCGGCCACGAAGCCTACTCGCTCTACATAGATCCCGACGTCTGCTATTGGCATAACGGTTCCACATCGGGCATGCCGACCGGCGCCCAGCCTGAGGGAATGTACATGGTGACCAGCGGCACACATTATAATAGCGGCTGTTGCTTCGATTACGGAAACAGCGAGACCGACAGAAACGCCGACGGCGGCGGTACCATGGATGCGATCAACTTCAGTTCGATCACTTCCTGGGGCACGGGAGCCGGAGCCGGTCCGTGGGTGATGGCCGATCTCGAGTACGGAGTCTTCGCCCAGAATAACACCAGCAAGAATTCGAGCGATCCGACCCAGACGAGTAAGTATGTCACCGCAATACTAAAGAACAACGGGACGACGCTATTCGCACTCAGGGGTGCCAATGCGCAATCCGGCAGCTTGAGCACCTATTACTCAGGCGCACTCCCCTCCGGATATAACCCTATGAAGAAGCAAGGGGCCATTACACTGGGATGCGGCGGTGACTGCTGCAAGCCGGGCGGCGGTGCCAACCAGAGCGATGGAACGTTATACGAAGGGGCCATAGTCGCCGGCTACCCGGCAGATTCGACGGAAAACAAGGTTCAGGCCAACATCGTAGCTGCGGGGTACGGGAAAGCCACGGCGGTCATGCCTGCCATCAGCGAAGCGTCACCGGCTTCACCGTTCAAGGTTCGTTACAACTCCTCCAGCGCCAACGTGGTCGTCAGCTATGTCTTACAGGATTCCCGGCGCGTGAGCATGAATATTTTCGATCAGCGGGGCAGACAGATTGCCGCAATCGTGAACGGTGTGATCCCCGCAGGCTTGCACGAGGCGGTCTGGGATGCCCGGCGGTCCCCGGCCGGCGTTTATTTGTGCAGAGCGGCAATGGACGGCAAGGAGGAATGGACCGGGAAAGTAGTTATCGAGAAATAATCGCCGTGATGCCGGGAAGCAAGTGCTCGATCGTTCGGTATAGCTTAAATCTCATAAAACGTCACGATAAAAGGAGAAGTTTATGAAAAAAACCTGTATAATAATTGCCGCACTTTTTTCTTCTCTTGTTTTTTGCACGAAGAACGACGTTACGCAAGTTTCTCAGGTAAGCGGTTATACCGATAGCATAACCATTGATTTGTTTTCATATAGTTACTATTGTTTTAAACACAATACTTCTTATTATGATTCAGCGGCAGTTACCGCGAAGGGCCAACTCTATTTAAAACCGCTTGATTCGAGTGTGAAAACTTATAACAGTACTTACTATGCCGTTGTTCCGCCAAAATATGAACCGAGAGAATTTGAAGCGTGGCTCTATGACTCAATACCGCTGACTAATACCGTTGCAGGGGATACCAATCTTCTCCTTACAGGATATTCGTTTTCCAGTTTCAGCTATCTTTGCCTGGATACCTCTACAACAAATTCTGCCAAGGATATACAATCCTTAGCTATAACGTATAACTATGGGTACGGTTTTGTACTGGGCACTAGCGGCACGGTTCCCTTGGGAGTTGGAAAAATAAAAATCTATTACAAGTAGTTTGCAGGCCGCTCTATCTTAAGCAGGAAACACAAGCATATCGAGGCAGGTAAACCGGAATTATTACTCACCGAAGTTTACAGCCGAGGCCGTCAATCCTCCCGGCGACGCATAAGGCCGAGGCAAAACATGCCCAGGACTATCAAAACCGACGCAACCGAAATGAATGCGCCGGTTTTGAATGACCGCGAGTCCAGGTAAAATTCAACATGGTGCCGGCCTTCCGGGAGCGGCACGGTTCTGAAGACGTAATCGCCCCGGCAGACCGGCGTTACAATTCCGTCAACGCGCGATTTCCATCCCGGATAAAAAAGATCGGTTAGAACCAGCCAGCCCGGGCCGTCCGCATCAAGAGATACGCGCTGATCGCCATAGGATGCAATCGACGGGATGGATCGGATGACGCCGGAAACCGGCATCCGGGGTGGCGATTCCAGGTAAACCCGGGCCCACGGGTCAAAACCCGGCGAATGCATGGAGTCAAGCAGCGCGGCCGGATCCGGGATTACGGCTGCATCCGGAACGACGAAGGCCCGCGGCAGCACCGACTCGTTTTGATAGAGAAAAATCGAATCGAAGGGCACCCGCCTCAGCCCCTGGATTGCAAGAGAGGCGGTGCAGGTGATGTAGCGTACATTACACAGGTTTAATACCGGCAATCCGGCTCGTACCGCGCTTTCCGTAACCGGCAGGACCCCGAAGGCCAGGCTCACGCTCCCCAGCGACCCCAGCAGATTGTAATACCGGTATGACCCGAGGGCGCTGTATTCGCCGACCTGGGCAATATTGAAAAGCATGTTGTAATCGGCCTCAAGCCGGTCGGGGTCGCCGAAAGTCGATTTAATGATGTCTTCCTGGGACTGAACATTGTAAATCCTGAAAAGCCCTTCCTGATGAGCATAATACTTCGCAAGAGGCGGCGGTTCAATGGATGTGCATCTGAAATCGGCATGCAGGAAATCCCAGAAATCGGTCATGCCGGCGAGTGCCAGGGCACAAAGGGCAATATATGCCGCGCGATGCAGCCGCGGTCTCTGCAAGGCGGCGGCGCAGAAGCCGATTGCAGCCAGGGCCAGGAGAAGCGCAATGAGATAGCGATGATTGAGCGGATTAAGCGCAGCGGCGACGTCGGTGAGCATCCGGTGGATTTTTGCCGAATAGTAATCGATATGCTGCGTCTTATAGGCCCGGTTCAGCATTGACTTTTGCACGTGTGCCAGCGCGAATCGCGCAATGCTGTTTTTTGCAAAATGGAAAAAGAGCGCCCCTCCGGCGCAGAAGCCGAGCGATACGACAACAAATCCGGATAGCCGGACCAGCATTCTGCGCATTTCCTGGCGATACGATGAGGAGGGAGCGGCGGTGAATCGGTTCATTCCTTCGGCACAAAGGATGGAAAGAGCAAAGTAGGACCAGTACATGAAGCGAAAGGGATTATGAAAAAACCCGAATCCGGGCATGCGGTAGAGGAGCTTATATAGGGGATCGTATTTTCCAACGGACAATACGAATCCGACGAGCATCAATCCGCATAAAAACCAGGTGCGGCTGCTCATGTGCCTCCCGATACAGAGAAGCGCCAGCGAAAGCGGGATAAATCCCACGAATATATCTATTCCGGATAATCCATATAGACAAAGATAACGGTTCCAATCGGGGATGAGGAGGCTGACAAGGCTGGATGGGGGCACCGAGCCCAGCGAGGCGAAGGCATAGTCGACGCCGCCCGAACGTATTGAAAACCCGGACATTTCCAGCGTGGGGAGAATTTGCAGGGCGGCAACGCCGATGCCGAGTACTCCGGCCAGGGCCCAGCCACCCAGAGCCGGAACACCGGCTCCCCAATTGCGACCGTTTCGCGAGATCAGGAGAAAGACCAGCCAGGCAGAAGCGGCGACGATGCCGTAAAAGGCGGTCTGGGGAAAGCCTCCCAGCCAGCTGAGTCCCATGATAAGGCCGGTAATCGCGACGTCGCACCAGTCAAATTTGGAAGCAATCCGTCCGGCGAGAAGAAACCACAAGGGCCACCAGGTCATTCCATTGAGCGCCGGCGTTCCCATGTACATGCTGGCGGCGACAGGGCCGGAAAAGGCCCAGATCCATCCGCCCATAACCGCCGGCCACCGCCCAAGACCAAGAGAGATAACGAATGCATACATGATTACAGCCGTGAGCGTTACTTGAAAGCCAATGGAACAATGTTCGGCTGCAACCGGGGGTAAAACCAGGTACGGCAGCACGTGGAGCGGATAGCAGAGCGCGGCCTGCCCGTCGGCTAGAAGAGGAAATCCGCATTGAATGAGGTTGGTCCAGAGCGGTACGGTACCATGGCGCCATTGGTCCATCCCGGTTTTAATCATGGGGTAGAAGTAAAAGGCTATGTCGCCGAGAAATCCCCGGGTTCCCGACAGCATCACCGGCAACATCCAGATAATGATGGGTATCACAAGGATGAAGAGTGGGCCGATATGGCGGTTATGAGGATTTACGCGGAATCGCATTCGGTTGCACTCTCCGGGTATCGAGCCGACCGGCTCATAGTATCTATAGACAGCTTAAACCGCAGGTGATTAGTTATTACCGCAATAACTGAAAATTTAAAATACAATGGGGGAATTACTATAATCGTGATACCCGCCCTTCCCGCGAACCAGCCCTTCGAAGCGCGGTGCCCCCCGGGATATTGCCGGTGACAGGGCCTCACTGCGTGATTTTGAACGGCCGATAACTCCCCCCGTCCGGCAGCTTTTTTTTGTTAGCCGGACAAAGTATATTTAGGTGTCGATGAGGATCAAATTATGATATCACTCAAGATACCTTCCACGTTTCACCCTGAGAAATACTAGTCACTTCATGACCGCAGCAGCGCTGAAACTCTTCCCTTTCATAAGCGAAGGGGTAGAAGTCTTCATATCGTGCTGCGACAAATTTGCACCGGAATCATGCCGGGAATTCCTGAGAGCGAGGGTCCTGTGAGAGGCTGCATAGCGTTTGAAGACGGTACTGTTTTTGAAGGCGGATCCTTCGGCACGGCTGGCGAGGCTGTGGGCGAAGCGGTATTCAATACGAGCATGACCGGCTACCAGGAGGTGCTCACCGATCCATCCTACTGCTCACAAATCGTAACCATGACCTACCCGCTTATCGGCAATTACGGCGTGAACGAGAGCGATGTGGAATCGGCAGGGGTTCAGGTATCGGGCTTCGTGGTAAAAGAGGCGTGCCCCTACCCATCGAATTTCGCCTCAACCAAAACGCTTTCGCAGTACCTGACCGAGAACAGCATAGTAGGCGTGGAAGGGATCGACACCCGGATGGTCACCAAACACCTTCGGGTACGGGGCGCGATGAAGGCGATCATCTGGGCCGGGGAAGATGCTCCCCGGCATGACGATCTTGTTGACAAGGCGCGGGCATGGAGCGGGCTCGTCGGACTCGATCTCACGCCGCGGGTAACCTGCCGGAAGCCCTGGGAGTGGAACGCAACGCGAGGCAAAGGCGGCAAGGATTTCAAATTCCATGTCGCGGCATTCGACTTCGGCATCAAATTCAACATCCTGCGCATTCTTGAGTCCATGGGTTGCCGCGTCACGGTTGTGCCGGCGCAGATCAGTGCCGGCGAGGTACTTGCGCTCAATCCGGACGGCATCTTTCTTTCGAACGGTCCGGGCGACCCGGCCGCAGTGACACCGGGGATTCGGACTATCAGGGATCTCATCGGCAAAAAGCCGATTTTCGGGATTTGTCTCGGCCACCAGCTTCTGGCACTTGCGCTCGGGGGCACCACCTACAAGCTTAAATTCGGCCACCGCGGGGCAAACCATCCGGTTCGCAACGAGCGAAACGGCCACATTGCGATAACCTCGCAGAACCATGGTTTCTGCGTCGATCTCGACAGCCTGAAAAAAACCGGTGCCGAGCTGACCCACCGTAATCTGAACGACAATACCTGCGAGGGCTTGAGCGATGAAAAAAACCGGCTGTTCTGCGTGCAGTACCATCCCGAGGCGTCTCCGGGCCCACATGACAGCGGGTATCTGTTCGAGCAATTCGCATCGATGATGGAGAAAAGTTGAAATTATGCCAAAACGAACCGACATTAAGAAAATTTTGATAATAGGCAGCGGGCCCATCGTCATCGGGCAGGCATGCGAATTCGACTATTCGGGTACTCAGGCGTGCAAGGCCCTGCGCGAGGAGGGATATGAGGTCATCCTCATCAACTCCAATCCGGCTACCATCATGACCGATCCGGATACCGCCGATCGCACCTACATAGAACCGATCACCCCTGAAATCGTGACCAAAATTATCGAGCGCGAGCGGCCGGACGCGCTCCTCCCTACCATGGGAGGCCAGACCGGCCTCAATACCGCCATGGAACTCGCCGAAAACGGCGTCCTTGCGCGCTACAATGTGCAGCTCATCGGCGCGAATGAGGAGGCGATCAAACGCGCAGAAGATCGCCACGAATTTAAGAAGGCAATGCTCTCTATCGGCATGGATCTGCCGAAAAGCTCATTTGCCTATAATATGGACGAAGCGTGGGAGATCGCCCGGGAGATCGGCTTTCCGCTCATCATCCGACCGAGCTTCACCCTCGGGGGTACCGGAGGCGGTATCGTCTACGATGAGAGCGACTTCAACCGGGCCGCGCAGTACGGGCTGCACTGCAGCAGGATCAACGAAATCCTGATCGAGGAATCGGTGATCGGCTGGAAGGAATACGAGCTGGAAATCATGCGCGACCGCAAGGACAACGTGGTGATCATCTGCTCCATCGAGAATCTCGATCCCATGGGGATTCACACCGGGGACAGCATCACCGTCGCACCGGCCCAGACCCTTTCCGACCGGCAATACCAGATAATGCGCGATGCGTCAATAGCCATCATCCGTGAGATCGGCGTGGAGACCGGGGGATCGAACATCCAATTTGCCGTGCATCCCGGTACCGGCCGCATGGTCGTCGTGGAGATGAACCCCCGCGTCAGCCGCAGCTCGGCCCTTGCCAGCAAGGCGACCGGGTTTCCCATTGCAAAATTTGCCGCAAAGCTTGCCGTCGGCTATACGCTCGATGAGATCCGCAACGATATAACCCGCGAAACTCCGGCGTCGTTCGAGCCGACCATAGACTACTGTGTCGTCAAGATTCCGCGATTCACCTTCGAAAAATTTCCCGAAGCCGATTCGACCCTCGGGATCCAGATGAAATCGGTCGGCGAAACCATGGCAATCGGACGCACCTTCAAGGAGGCACTGCAGAAGGGGTTGCGGGGGCTCGAGATCAAGCGGAACGGGTTTGAGGGCGTTGCCATGCCGGAGCGCACCGACAAGGAGATCCTCGCGGCGCTCGCGATTCCCAAAGCCGACCGGCTTTTCCTGATACGGCAGGCGCTCGACCGGAATATCAGCGTCGGGAACATCTGCCAATCATCGATGATCGATCCGTGGTTCATCAACAACATGAAGGACATTGTCGATTTCGAAAGAACCATCAGCGCAGCGGTGCTGAAGAAATCTGCCGATGAACAGAAGGCGTTTTTCAAGCGGGCAAAGGGCATGGGCTTTTCCGATGCGCAACTCGGCACGCTTTTGAAAACTGATGAACTGTCGATTCGGACTCTTCGCAAAAGCCTCGGGGTGATCCCGACCTACAAGCTGGTCGATACCTGCGCTGCCGAGTTCGAAGCCTATACGCCCTATTTTTACTCCACCTATGAGGAAGAGGATGAGAGCGCTCCGTCCAATCGCAGGAAAATCATAATCTTAGGCGGTGGACCCAACCGGATCGGCCAGGGAATCGAATTTGATTACTGCTGCTGTCAGGCCGCCTACGCGCTCGAAGAGATGGATATCGAATCAATCATGGTCAACTCCAACCCTGAGACCGTGAGCACCGATTACGACACCTCGGACAAACTCTATTTTGAGCCGCTCACCTTTGAAGATGTCATGAATATTATCGACTGTGAGAAGCCCTGCGGCGTGATTGTTCAGTTCGGCGGGCAGACGCCGCTCAACCTTGCCGAGCGGCTTGAAGCCGCCGGCGCACCGATCATCGGCACCAGCGTTGCCTCGATCCGCCGGGCAGAAGACCGCGACGAATTCGCAGCCATGATCCGGAAGCTCGGTCTGAACCAGCCGCCCAACGGCATGGCCTGCAATACCGAGGAAGCGCTCAAAGTTGCTCATGAGCTTACCTACCCGGTCCTCATCCGGCCGTCGTTTGTCCTCGGCGGCAGGGCGATGCGGATTGTGTATGACGATGAAGAGTTGCAGAGCTTTATCGGAGAAGCGCAGGCCGCGGCGGATAATCGGCCGGTCCTGATCGATAAATTTATTTCAGACGCAATAGAGGTCGATGTCGACGGTATTTCCGACGGCTCTCAGATAATGGTCTGCGGCATCATGGAGCATATCGAAGAGGCGGGAATTCACTCGGGAGACAGTGCCTGCGTACTTCCCCCCCACACGCTCTCGGAGGATCTTGTGGCCGAGATCCGCCGCGTGACACTCGAAATTGCACGGGAGCTCGGGGTAGTAGGCTTGCTCAATATCCAGTTCGCAGTTAAGGAAGAAACGATTTACGTGCTGGAGGTGAACCCCCGGGCATCGAGAACCGTTCCCTTTGTGAGCAAAGCGATCGGCACTCCCTGGGCGAAGGTCGCAGCCAAGGTCATGGCCGGTCGTACCCTCGCAACGCTTCCTGAGGCGGTCGAACGCCGGATCGAATACTTCGCGGTCAAAGAGTCGGTCTTGCCCTTCGCCAAGTTTCCGGGCGCGGACATCATCCTCGGGCCGGAGATGAAATCGACCGGGGAGGTGATGGGACTCGACAAGGATTTTGGTCTTGCCTTCGCAAAATCGCAGGAAGCTGCGGGCAATTATTTGCCGCGCGATGGAGCGGTATTCATCAGCGTGCGCAACAGCATGCGACGGAACATCATCTTCATGGCCAAGATCATTGCGGCGATGGGTTTCCGCATCTACGCCTCGGAAGGCACCTGGCGCGTCCTGAGTTCCAACGGCATCAATGTTAAGATGGTGCAGAAGATCGGCGAGGGAAAACCGGATATTATCGACCTCATCAAGGGCGGCGAGATCGACATGATCATCAATGTGCCATCCGATAAAAAATCAAAGATCGACTCAAAACCGATCCGTAGCGCCGCGGTCACCAACGGTGTCACCTATATCACCACGCTCGAAGGTGCCCAGGCGGCACTCTCCGGCATGGACTCGCTCGAACGAACGGGCTTCTCGGTAAAGACAATCCAGGAGTACTGCAATGCCGGGAGCATTCCGCAGGTTAACCTGCGCCGGGACCTGGAGTGGCGAAGGAAGATGTGGGGATGAGAAGGTTAGAGAGTTCGAGAGTTGGAGGGTTAGAGAGTTGGAGAGTTAAAACATCAAAATTAAAATCAGTAGGGGCGCGGTTATCGCGCCCTAAGATCAAAGATAAATAGTTACTGCTCAGGTAGATGGAAAAATTGCTGAATTTGCCTTTGCATCCCCCGCCTTCGGCGCTCCCTTATTAAGGGGGATAAAGGGGGAACCTATCAAGGAGTTGGTATCGTTTATGTGTTTTCTACCCTGAAAGAGGGCATTGCGGGAGGGGAAAGGCGTTTGCCAGAGGCAAACATCGCCTTCCCCTTCCGCAGGAAGGGGTGAGTCGGAGACGCGGCTTTGCGCGGCTCCGACCAGGGGNNGGTTTCCCCACCTGAGCAGTAACGATAAATAAATAGATATTCGCATTAATATTTTAAATAATTTTTAAATAATCTTGATTATCGAATGGTATTGTTATCCCGCTGAATTACCTCATCATTAGGGCAACTGAGCGGGGATCGATGCATTTTGAAGATTGATAGGCTTAACGGGGAGATACCTGGAAATGGCAAAATTCATCTTCGTCACCGGCGGCGTGGTCTCGTCCCTTGGAAAGGGAATAACGGCAGCATCGATCGGGCTTCTGCTTAAATCCCGGGGGCTCCGGGTGATCCATCAAAAATTCGACCCCTACCTTAACGTGGATCCCGGTACCATGAATCCGTACCAGCACGGCGAGGTATACGTTACCGATGACGGGGCGGAGACGGACCTCGACCTGGGTCACTATGAACGATTCACCGGGGCAAAGACCAACAAAAACTGCAACTTTACCTCCGGTCGCATCTACGACTCGATTATAAAAAAGGAGCGTCGCGGAGACTACCTCGGGGCGACGGTACAGGTCGTGCCCCATGTAACTGCCGAAATCTGTGACTCGATCCGATCGGTCGTGACGCCCGAAGTCGATGTGGTTATCTGTGAAATCGGAGGCACGGTAGGCGACATCGAAAGTCTCCCGTTTCTCGAAGCCCTTCGTCTCTTCAGGGCGGATGAGGGGAGAACCAACTGCTTTTTCATCCATGTAACCCTCGTTCCCTATCTCCACATGGCCGGCGAGGTAAAAACCAAGCCGACCCAGCACTCGGTAGGCAGGCTTCGCGAGATCGGCATTATCCCTGATATGATCGTGTGCCGAACCGAAGTGCGGCTCGACAAGGATGTGCGAAAGAAAATTTCGCTCTTCTGCAATGTCGATGAGGAGGCGGTGGTCGAGGCGATCGATGTCGAAAATACCATCTATGAGCTTCCCCTCGAATTTGCAGCGCAGGATATCGATACCATTATTATAGATGGGCTCGGCCTCCGCGCCGGAAGACGCAACCTCCGAGCCTGGCGGGACTATGTCGATCGCACCATAAACGCGGAGCAGAAGGTGGAGATCGCTATCGTCGGAAAATATTGCGAGCTGATAGATGCCTATAAATCCATCCGGGAGTCGCTCCACCACGGCGGTGCGGCGGCAGGGGCGCGCGTGTCCATACGTTCGGTCTCCGCCGAGGAGATTGAAGAGAAGGGTGCGAAGGCTATTCTTGCCGGGATAGGCGGAATTCTGGTGCCCGGCGGCTTCGGCGGCAGGGGCGTTGAGGGAAAAATCCTGGCGGTTAAATATGCCCGCGAAAACAAGATTCCCTACTTCGGCATCTGCTACGGCATGCACATGGCGGTGATCGAATTGGCTCGCAATGTTCTGAAACTTCCCGATGCCGATACCACTGAAAACAATCCGAATTCCAAAAACCCGGTAATTCACCTTATGGAGGAGCAGAAGAAGGTCATGAATCTCGGCGGTACCATGCGGTTGGGCGCATTCCCCTGCGATCTCGCTAAAGGTTCACTGGTCCGGAAAACGTACGGCAAGGACCAGATCAGCGAGCGCCACCGCCATCGGTATGAATTCAACAACGACTACCGGAAGCAGTTCGAGGACGCCGGCATGGCGCTCTCCGGCATCTCGCCCAACGGCATGCTGGTGGAAATCGTTGAGCTCAAGGGTCACCCCTGGTTTGTCGGGGTCCAATTCCACCCCGAATTTAAATCCCGACCCATCGATCCCCATCCGCTCTTTCGCGACTTTGTGGCGGCAAGCGTTAAAAATACCAGGCAAGAATAGAAATATGAAGGTGGGTAAAAGCGTAGTGCGTAGAAGAGTAAAAGCGGAAAGTCAAATGAGGCATGTGTGCAGGGGAAACCCTTTGTAGTTGTCAGAAAAGAGATAAATAGATTTTCGCATTGCTTAATATGGATATTATTGTAATAAGATGATTAAAGAATAAAAATTCCAAATCAGATTATTTGTAGCCGGTATGCTTTAGTATTAAGAAAGGTGCAGCAATAACACTATGATTCTTAATGACATGCATGAGGAGTGCGGTATATTCGGGATCTACAACCATCCGAACGCCGCACAGGTAACCTATCTCGGGCTCTATGCGCTTCAGCATCGCGGTCAGGAATCAAGCGGTATTGCTGTAAGCGATTCAAAAACCATCGTCCAGCATAAGGGAATGGGTCTCGTCAGGCAGGTTTACGGCTCGGAAGAGACGCTCGCAAAATTGCCCGGATCCCATGCTATCGGTCATAACCGGTACTCTACTACCGGTTCATCGACGCTCATCAATGCCCAGCCCATCCTGATAAAGTTTAAAGCCGGACAGATCGCCGGTGCCCATAACGGCAATCTTACCAATGCGGCACCGCTCAAGCGACAGATGGAAAAGGACGGCTCCATCTTCATGTCGACAACCGATACCGAAGTGATCATGCACCTTATCGCCCACTCCCGGCGACCGACCATCGATGCAATGATCCTCGAATCGCTTTCGCTGGTGCAAGGGGCATATTCCATGGTGTTTCTCACGCCGGAGGCGCTCTACGGTGCCCGCGATCCCCGCGGCGTCCGTCCGCTGGCCATCGGCAAAATCGGCGACACCTGGCTGCTCTCCTCCGAGACCTGCGCCTTCGACCTTGTGGGGGCCACCTTTGTCCGCGAGGTTGAATCGGGCGAGATGGTTCGCATCGATGCCTCCGGACTGACTAGTTATAAAATTCCGCTGTTCGAAAACGTCAAGAGCCGCGCCCACTGCATTTTTGAATACATCTATTTTTCCCGACCCGATAGTTTCGCCTTTGGCCATAATGTCGATAAAATCCGGCGCAAATTCGGTCGCCAGCTTGCCATTCAACATCCGGTTCCGGGCGCGGATAAAGTCATCGGCATCCCGGACTCGGCCACCACCGCAGCACTCGGTTTTGCCGAAGAGTCAGGAATCGGTTTTGATATCGGACTCATCCGCAACCATTATGTGGGCCGGACCTTCATCCACCCCCTGCAATCGGCACGCGATCTCTATGTCCGGATAAAGTTCAATCCGGTCAAGGGAGTTATCAAAGGAAAGAAAATCGTCCTGGTCGACGATTCGATCGTTCGGGGGACAACACTCAAAAAGCTTGTCAGCCTCATACGAACCGCAGAACCGGCGGAGATCCACCTGCGCATCTCTTCGCCTCCCATCCTCTGCCCCTGCTTCTACGGCATCGATATGCCTACCCGGGAGGAACTCATCGCCTCTTCGCAGAGCGTGGAGGATATCCGAGCCTATCTCGGCGCGGATTCCCTGGGCTATCTCTCAATCGATTCTATGCTCTCGGTGCTCAAACCGGAAGAGCGTGAAAACTTCTGCACGGCGTGCTTTACGGGGAAGTATTTCACGGAGATGATGAACTAATTTTTATTGCGGTTAAAGTTGACTTTGGTGGGGGAACCGCCTGCGGCGTTTCCCCCTGGTCGGAGCCGCGCAAAGCCGCGTCTCCGACACACCCCCTCCTGCGGGAATGCGCGGCTATGTCTGCCTTCGGCAGACGCTCGCGCACCCCCGCAACGCCTCCATTTGGTAGAAAAAACAAGGGGAAAGCAGGTTAGGCTTCGTTTTGGCGTAACGATATCGAATGAAGAACCATTTTGCTGACGGCAGCACTTTGGTCGAGATTGGAAGCGGCACCGTTGCCTTGGCTCATCTTGTTCAGGAAGAGATGCTCGTTAAGATGGGCGAAACCCGGGCGAGTGTGTATCACCTTCCTGGAAAACAGCCGGCTGAACTGCCTCTCTCATTCCTTACAAGTTCTGAATTGAACTCCCTAGATTTGACCGCGAACTCCCCAGATTTGATCGGGAGCTCCTCAGATTTGACCGGGAACTCCCCAGATTTGAAGAAAAAATTATCGGAATACCTGACTTCCATGGGTTTTAAGATACTGCCGGGCAAACTCAAGGAACCCATAATGCGAGAAGTTATAATGCACTTGTGCGATGAAAATACCCTTACATTAAAAGTGCTGAGCTCCATATTAGAGCGGGACCCAAAAGCCCTGCAGGATCAGTATCTAACTCCGATGCTTGCCGAAGGCCTCTTCGAGCTGAGATACCCTGAAAATAAAAACCATCCTAATCAGGCATACCGGAAGAAAAAATAAATGTGATTTCCTTCACCGAATCCGAAATCCTCGCTCTCGACGAGCTCAAGGGGCTGAACTATTCCTACATCCCCGACCCCAGGAATCGCCCAATCCGCCTTGGATCGCGGCTGGGAGGGCGCCCCGACTATAAGCAGGAGGATAGGTTCCATTCGCCGGGTTTCCCATTAATGAATAACCATCAACTTATCACGAAAATATTTATCTTGCTTCTTGCCCTGCCAATTTATTATTTATATCATTCAGAAGTAAAAGCGCTTCACCGTCGCTTTGAAATCCATAAACAGAAGGAAAAGAAATAAGAGAATTAATTTACTCGATAGTATAAACGCATCTTTTTGCTTTGTTCTGTTTCGAAAACTAGCACTTTTCAGGTACATAGAACGAGTAGAAGGTATGCGCCTCTTAGGGGGCGCACTTTCTTTCGTTTTGTGTACCGGGTATGCTAGTACCTCGAAACAGGGCGGATGATTGTTGCGCCCTTTTTTATTGTTATGGAAATCTTAACCCTGAGGATTATATGCATAAAAGTCTACGCTTATGTCTTCTCGTTTTGTCCTTTTCCGTCGCCTTGCATGCACAATTTCCAACGAATGGTCTTGTAGCCTATTACCCATTGCATGGAACTGCAATCGATTCAAGTGGAAATGGTAATAATGGTACATTGAATTCAGTCGTTTTTGTTCCTGACCGTTTTGGTAATGCGAATGGTGCTGCTTCATTCACTAAAGCAAATAGTTCCCATATTCAAATACCTACATTTACTCCTTTGAGTAATGAAAATCTTACAATTTCTTGTTGGATTGAAAAACCAGCGCCCACATACAGCAATTTCGAAACAATTATTGGCACTAATAGATTTCGATTTGATGCCTGTCGTGATACGCAAATTACTTGGGCCTGGACGCTACGTGCGGGTGCAGATCTTTGGAGTAATTGGTTTAATCCAACCGTATGGCATCATATTGTTGGTATTAAAAAAGGAGATACTCTTTTATCTTATATCGATACCGTGCAATCAATTTCCGTAACGGGAATTTGTTATGACTCTACCTCTTCAGTTACTGCGATGAACATAGGTTGTGATGGCCTTTCAGGGCTTGGATCTACAGACTACTATGCTGGTTATATTAATGATATTCGAATTTATGATACGATTCTCTCATATTCACAAATATGCGCTTTATTCCATGAAGGTGGGTGGCCTTTAACCCTTTCTGCACCGCTCCTTGCCTCGCCGACGAACGGCACGTTGAACGTACCAATAAATACGATGCTCGCTTGGAATTCCGTCTCAGGTGCAGCATCATATCGCGTGCAACTATCAAACACCTCCTTATTTTCGCTGGTTAGCGATACAACCCTTTCGGCAACATCTAGAACAGTATCGGCATTAACGGCGAATTCTCTCTATTACTGGCGTGTTTATGCAACTAATTCATCCGGAAGCAGTGCGTGGTCGAGCGTATGGAGCTTCAACACTGTTGCTGCACCGGCCGCACCGTCTCTTGCGTCTCCATCGGCAGGTTCTACTGGTCAGGCTATTGCACTAACGTTAAGCTGGAATACCTCCGCAAATGCGGTATCATATGCAGTGCAGGTTTCAACAGTATCAACATTTGGAAGCACAATATCAAGTTTTAGTGGTCTTTCAGCGGTAAGTCAGGCAATAAGCATTCTCAATTATGGCAGCACCTACTACTGGTGCGTGAATGCTACGAATAGCGCAGGTACTATCCCATGGTCGAATATATGGAGCTTCACGACTATTGGTACCCCTGCTGTCCCGGTTCTTTTTTCTCCGACAAACGGCACAACTAATGTCTCCATAAATACTCTCCTCAGCTGGAATACCGTAAGCGGGGCAACGTCGTATAATGTACAACTTTCGAACACATCTTCATTCGCTTTAATGAAAGACACCTCGCTGGCTTTGGCGTATTGGCCCATGTTATCCCTGTCCAATGGTTCACCGTATTATTGGGAGGTAAACGCAATGAACAGTGCGGGCACGAGCGCATGGTCGGGCATCTGGAGCTTTTTGGTAGGTCCGTCCGCAGTACTCCCTCAAAAAGATGCCCCTGATTCAAAAAGAATTTCATTTTCAAATTCAGGCATCATTTATGAACTTCCAACCACGTCGAACGTATCCTTGATTTTTTATAACATTCAAGGGAGGCAGGTTAAGCAACTCGTAAGCGGTATGCAGAATGCCGGTTTGTACTCAATCAATTTCAACCATGCAAAAGTGCCGGCGGGGTACTATATCGTGGAATTCAAGGCAGGAACCTTTATCGTGCAGAAAAGGCTGGCGCTGATGAACTGAAAAAAAATGAAAGTCAACCAGAAGGGCTGAGAAGAGACTTCAACAAAAACAGGTGGGTGACGTATGAATAAGAAATTGGATTGGATAAAAAAAGATTTCCCGGAGGTTTTTACCCAACAGGAAGGATACGATGATCATATCATAGAAGTATCCTGCCATTACAAAATAAATGAAAAAGAAGGTTTCAAAGAGCCTTGTATTCATATTTTAAACACGCTTAATGCGCTAACGAAAGAATTCGCTTTATATATTGAACATACAAGTAATGAAGATCATTCAGCGCATGATCTTCCTTGGTGGTATAATGAAGCGCCTCTCACCGGATTCGTTTTAGCTGCATTGGTGCGTCAATTTGACGCGATTATTTTACAGGATTTCGAAACTGATAAAGGTAAACGTCCCGATTTATGGGCACTATTCGGCGACAAAAGCATTTTATTTGAAACAAAGATGGGGCGTGATATTAAACTTGCTAAAGGACAATACTTGGAAACTAGTAAAAATACTTACAAAATGGCAATAAATCAAATTAAAGGTTATTCGAAAGACTCTATCGCAAGTGCCGATTACTGGTGTGTTCTGTATTTCGTAGCGCATGAATTCAAAGAATTACCAGACAAACAAGAAATTATTAACGTAAATATCGGGTTCTCTAAGTGGGAAAATTTTAATAAAGAAGGCTTACCATTTCACTGCAAATTTATAATTGACACTCCAAAAACTGCGCAGTGCAAATATAAAAATAATAAAGGGAAATATTATCCTTTATGTCATCTTTGGAAAAACATCGGCGTGATCGATTAATAACCACTGCATTTGGTTCACATCCCGTCACGGTTTCCGCATCGCAAAAATGCCGTTCAAATGCCGTTTTATAGTCGGCTTCATGGATTCATTGACAATATTTTCAGGACCTTCGAGGTTTTTTCACGGTTCAGTACTTTCTCAAATCCTCCACATAAATTTGTGCTTAAAGAAAAGGATTCGCTATGAACTACGGAAAAGCGGTCGAAGAAGTCTGGACATGGCGGGAAACGTTCGAGGAAGAATTGCGCCGGATTCCCTCTGACCAGCAGGCCAGGTACATCAATGAAACTGCAAGGAAAGCTTGTAAAAAGCTGGGAATTAAATGTCGGAAGCCGACTCCCCGGATAAAGGAGCGTATCTGAGAAATTATAGGTCCCGAAGTTTTCTCAGATCTTTTTTCGGTTATAGTCAAGATCATCACTCTTGGTTTAGATTCTGTTTTAATGGGGGATGCCGAGAACCGAACGCATCATGACGTCGGCGCGAAGGTTCGGAAAACCATCCGGGAACTGGGCGGTACGCTGCCCGAAAATCTGCCGGTGGTTGAAAATATCAGGAAGATTGAAGCCAGGCAGCGCAAGCAGTTCGGAAAGGCTGAGAGGCCTTCAACCTAAATTCCGCAGTTAGAATCGCAGGCCTTATCTCAGCACTCTAACTAATTGATATATAATAAGTTGCGCAACTGCGGCGCAGTTGACTCAAACTATAATCAAAATCTATGCCAATACGATATATCAATAACTTATGAAAAATGATCGTTTAACTGCGGAATTTAGGTTCAATAGAGAAAAGCCGATAACCGGACTTGGCATTGCGATACTTAAACAAGCCTCCGGGACCGGTTACCGTCCCTCGCTCAACCTCGTCACTAAAAATTCCGGCAATTTCGCTTTGCGCATGCGGGCCTGCGTTGCGGGAATGTCGTAAGCGACGCGCCGGAAGTAGAATTCGCCCGTTGCATCGTCGAATATGCCGTAGCAGGATTTTATAATGCGATCGCGCGGCTGGCCGACGCTGCCGACATTGATGAGATATTTTGCGCCGGGAGTATCCCGGAGATTTATATGGCCTGCCTGGTGGGCATAGACCTCTTTTTTGCCGTCAAGAACAACGATGGTCGGGATATGGGTATGGCCGACAAGGCAAACCTCGGTTTCAAAGTGATGAAAGTTGAAGGCGGCCTCCTCAAGCGAGGTGATATAATACCACATTCCGGGTTCGTACGGCGTTGCATGCACCAGCGTCAACGGGCCGGTCGTTGCGGTAAGCGGAAGTCCGAGCAGGTAGGTGCGATGTGCTTTCCGCAACGTTCGCGAAGTCCAGTCGATTGCAATCCGGGCATAATTATTGAACAGGTGGGTATCGAGAAGCTTGACCGCAGCGGCATCATGATTACCCAGGAGCACCAGGGTGCAATTTTTTCGAACGAGTTCCGTGCATTCATTCGGTTCGGAACCGTACCCGACAATATCCCCGAGGCAAATTATTTCATCGACCGCCTCTTTCCCGATATCCCCGAGGACCGCATCGAGAGCTTCGAGGTTGGCGTGGATATCCGAAATAAAGGCGAATCGCATGGCTTCAGCCGTTCTCCATGAAACGGAACGTGATCGAGCCGATCTCGATATGGTCTTTGTTTCGCAGGAGATGGGTCTTAACGGCCCGGCCATTAACCTTGAGCATTCCGAGCACCTTGTGGGTACCGATGAGCCACCCCTCGCTGTCAAGTCGCAGGAATGCCTGCCGGTGGCCGATCAGGAACCCCGACACCGGGATGTCATCGGCCGGATCATTCCCGAGCGTCATGAAATCCTTATCGAGCTTGAACGGGAGGTTTTTCGCCATTTCAAGGAGTATGGGAATATCGTCTCCGGATTCGGAAGCCGACGGAGCGGAGGCGGCTACCCCGGTTGCAGGGAATCGTGATTTGACAAGAGCTGTTTCGATGGAGGAGCCGGCAAGGGGAAATTTCCAGGCCGGAGCACCGGCAGCAGACACGGGGTCGGCATTCTTCTGCGCATCCTCGAAAATAATCGAATAGGTTCCCACAACAATAATATCTCCGGCATGGAGCGAAGTTTTCCGAACCTGCTTACCATTAACGATAGTGCCGTTTAGCGAATGAAGATCACTGAGGATAAACGATCCGTCATAATCTTCTTCGATCCGGAAATGGCGGCGGGAAACACCGGCTCCTGCAAGGGGGATGGTATTTTCGGCAAGCCTCCCGACCGTAACGACGGCATCGTCGATCACGACCGTATTAAGAAGGTTTCCCTCGGAAAAAATCATAAATTTCAGCATAATTATCGTTGGCGTTCAAGCTCCCTGCACGGGTTTATCTGCAACTTTTTTCCTGGAAGGACAACTCCTTTTTTATACGGTCAGCAACCCAATTAAAATACATAAATCGTTTTAAGCAGGCAACAGGCATCGACGCTCACCATGAACCAAAGCAGGAATACCTTGAAATCCTCCCGGCATCGTGCAACAATATATGCGGATAGTTAAAGGCTTTTCCGGAGAAGGGTCAATTACATTGGCCTGATGGCTGCGGCATTGATGAGCTGGGGAGCAGGTCTATGAAATTCAGCGTCAAGACAACAATAATGAGGTTCCGGACAGCATCGATCATATCCATGCTATGTTTCAGTATTTCCGGATTTGCCGGTACGGCACGCTTTGGTGGGGCGCAGCTTCAATCCTATCGTGAGATCCTCGATTCATTGGAAGTTGCTCTGCAGGCTCGCAATCGAGCCGGATTGCAGCCAGACAGCATTGAGGAAAAAATAGCACTCTGCCGCGATTCCATCGCCTTGTACCGGCATCTTGAAGAGAATGGTAAGGCGCTTCACGCAGAAGCCCCACTAGCAGGGACCGGATCAGTTTCCCTGCTGTCGATACTCGATGTCAAGGCAGGCATGGCTGACCTTGCGGCGTTTCTCGGCGTCGGTCGTTTTGCTTCTCATCCTTTCATGGTTTTATTCTCCGGACCAACGCTTGCAGCCTTGTTGCTTCTCGGATTTCTTCTCGTGACGTTATCAATTGCAAGGCGGCGCCTGAAGGTTGGAGGACAACGGGCGGCCACCCGCAGGGCTGCGGTATTCTATGAACAGGCCCAGCGAGTGCAGTCCCCGGAGCTCTGCTCCGGGGAGCTTCAATCGGCCCGGCATGTCGGCGCGCCACCCTCCCCTCCGCAGACACTGCGGAATACCGACGATAATGAGCCGCTGGAGCTTTTTGCCCCGGTTGAAGTGCCATTGCAGCAACCCGGTGCGCTTCCCGGCGACGGGGAAGCCCGGGATGAAAGGCATTCGGCCGGCATATCGCAGACCATTGAAGCACTGATTGTTTCCGCAAATGAAGAGGGGCTTTCCGTACGGGAGATATCCCGTCGCTACCACGTGAGTGTGGATCAGGTTGGGCTGGCCATGGCGCTGGTGAAAAAACGGTAAAAGGGAACCATTGCCATGCGCACCGCATCCGGCTCGATCGAAGCTGGGTAAAACTACCGCGGGAACTTTTTGCTGCGGCTGCTGAAATCCTCGCCTGGGTATACCGGGCAAATGACATGATTAAAAAGGAGAGAAACCAGGAATGAATAGACCGGCCTTGTTTTTTTTGACCACGATACTGCTGACATGGGGCGGAGCCGAGTGCCGCGAAGTCGCGTTTATCGGTCTTGCGGACGACGGAGCCCCTGCTATCGAAAAGCAGTTCAACCGGATCTTGAAGGAACAGATTGCGACGATTCCCGGTGTTCACCTCGTGGATAATGCCGAGGTGCGGCGGCTCCAATCCCAAATCGGACTTTTCAGCTACCCCGCAATAACGACCTCCCTGTCCGCATCGCTGCGGCGCTGTGTTCCGGATTCGGCTCTGGTCATTTGGGGGAGGGTCAAAAGTTGCGCCATCCGGGCGGTAAGAAGGCGCCTGATACATGCCGAACTGGAGGGAAACCTCTGCCTTGAGCTGGCAATGTATACCCCCTTGTCGGGAGTCTATGATTTCGCCGGCGAAGTCCGGGCCAGGGTAACAAAACCGGAAGGGTACTGCGCGTGGTTCGGACCCATCGACGAAGCGATCCAGGTCGCCGCGCCGGACCGATCCGAGCTGCTGGATTCGCTGCAGTACAAAGTCTCCGCATCCGCCGCAACTACCGTCAAAGCGATCGTTTTGCAAAAAAAGAATGACATTGCGGAAGCTGTGACAGATTCGACAAAACTGGCGATAAATCAGTCCGGAGCCCGGCAGCAGGACAGTGCCGTGGATTCGACCCGGCAACAAGGCCGATAGCGGGCCGATTGTATTGAACAGGCACAGCGAGCGAATTAAAAATATTTCCTCTCCTATAGAAGCTCCCCGAAGCTCTGCTTCGGGAGCTTCTATATTTTCCGGGAGCCGATACTTTATGTATATTAAGACTCACGTCCTTCATGGATTCCGTTGCGGATGCCTTTTTGCGGCGGTTCATGCAGCAATAAATGCCTTTTGCAATCGTAGTAACTGATTATCATAGTTATAGGTCGGGTGCCGACGTTTCCGGGAGGCTTCAACGCTTCGATTTTCCAGGGGAGAGGATGTGCAATGGTTCCGGCGGGCTCCTATAAAAATGTCTTTGACGATAAGTCTGAGTTTGACAAGTTGCAGGGACTAATCCAGGAGGCCATATCCGGGTTTTCGGAGTATCGGCAGGGCAATCTGACCTATGGCGAAGTCATGTATGTCATGGAGTGCCTTCTCGATGGATTTCGAACCCGTTCGGAACAAGATGCAAAGACGCGATTTGCCATGAGAGGCCTGCATGATGCGCCGACCTTTGGGTCGCTTATGTCAATTACCGGCCGGATGGTGGAAACGCTTGCCAAAAAAAGAGTCATCAGCTCGGCGGAAGAGGCATATATTCTCCATGGTGAGGAGTAGCTCCATATGACGGCAGGAAAAGGCTTAAAAAAAGAGGCAACCTTCGACTCCCATGAAATCTGAAATTCCCTACCGTGTTTCCGTTTCCTTTCCCGGTGAACTGGATTACATTCCGCTTGTCCGGCAATTGGTATCCGATGCACTCCAGGTTCTCAAGTTCAGCCCGAAGTTCAGCTTCCGCTCGGAATTTCTCGTGGACGAGCTGTGCAACAATGCGGTTATTCATGGCTCACCATCCGATCGGCAACCCGTAGAGGTGTTGTGCGATGCCTATGCGGACCGGGTCGAAATTTTCGTCAAGGGCGCCGGCGGCTACCATGAAAATATCCAGCGGTTCCGCGAGGCCATAGCCGAAGCTTCACGGGAAAAAGGCCATGATATCGAGCTCATTCGTCTGCTTTCCGATACCGTGACGTGTACCATCGATGATAATAATGTCTCTCATATCCATGTAGTGAGGATGCGCGAATGCTGAGAGCGTGCAGTTGAAAAAATTCGATACCCTATAAAGGCATGAGGAATAGACATCATGAGCGATAATGCTCCTGCTGCAATGATTGAAGATATTCCGCAGGCTCCCGAGATCTGCCTTATCAGGCTGCGAGGCGATTTAGATATCAGGAGCGCCGCGATTTTTGATACCTGCCTTTCCGATGCCTCGATGGATGGAAAGAAATTCGCCATTGTCGACCTTACCGCCGTCACCATGATCGCCTCGGTGGCGCTCGGGAAGCTTCTCGGGCTGAAGCGCCGCTTCACCGAGAAGGGGGGCGACCTTGTCCTCTCGGGTATCAATCTCGACATAAAGATGAAATGCATTCTGATGGGCGTTGATAAAATTTTTAAAATGTTCAACGACGTTCATTCGGCTATGAATGTCTATTCCTGGGAGGTAATGCACGAAGCGGAAAGTATTAAACTTTCCTTCCCGCCGCAGATCGGGGTGGTTCCTGCCGTAAGGCGCTTTGTCAGCGGGGTCATGGCCCAGAAAGGGTATAAGGGCCGCGACAGTTTCCGCATCGAAACCATCGTCGATGAACTCTGCAACAATGCGGTGGAATACGGTTCAAAAAACGAAAACGACAATATTTCGCTGAGCATGCGGATAGATTGGGAGAAGATCGAGCTTGACGCGGAAAATATCAGCGATCCTGCCAAGCGTGAACAGTTGCAGGCTTTCATGAGTAATGTATCCTGCGAGATGCCCCACGACGGCGATTTCACACGCGGCAGGGGGCTTGCTCTTGTCAAATTGCTTTCAAGCGATTTTTCCGCCGACGTCACGGAAAAGGGAACCATCGTACACGTAACCAAAATAAAAGAGGAATAACGTCATGGAATCAAAAATCGAGCTCACCTGTGAATCCGTTAAAGGCCGGAACGATGCCGAGGTTATCAGGTTTGCAGGTGACCTGGATGCGACAAACGTTCAGACGGTTCTCGAAAAAGTTACTACCTTCTTCAATGAGGGAAAAGTGCAGATCGTTGCGGACTTCGCCAAGCTTCGCTATGTCAATAGCACCGGCCTGGGAATCCTTCTGCATCTGAATAAATCGGCCAAGGAAAAGTCGGGCCGGTTCAAGATTGCCAACGTTAATGAAAACGTTTTTGAAATTGTCGAAATCATCGGTGCGACATCGATTCTCGAAATATACGATACCGTTGACGAGGCACTTGCCTCGCTCAACTGACCATATCCCTATTCCTTTTTAACGCCATAAGGATGCCTCATGAATAGAAAGTCTCTTTTGCTGCTCCCTCTTGGATTACCGCTCATGCTGTGTCTCTGTTACCATGGCGCGGTAAAGAATGATCGCCTGGCCTATGTCGGATCCACGCTCCTCACCCAGCAGGACGCCGATGCCTTCGGCACCGCAACACGGTATTATCCTACGCCGGCCCCTGAATTTTCCCTCGCCGGCCGTCCCACGGTCAGCAGCCTCGTCGAAACCGAGGCAATTTACAGCCGTGAAAGCGGTAAAATCGGTTCCTTCAAGCTCCAGCACAGCCTCGGATGGAAATGGAAGGAGCGCTACTATACCTCCGTTCTCTTTATGCAGAATATCCTGCAGCCCAATTTAGGATATTCCGATGCCCAGCTGCAGCAATACTATAAGAATCATCTCGACGAATTTACGATTACACCGCCGGCAGATTCGACCGGGCACAAGAAGGCGCCCATCGTGAGAACCTTCGCCGAAGCAAAAACGACGGTTACCGATAAGATGTTTCAGGCAAACTTCCAGCCCGACTCGGAGTTCAGGCAGACCTTTCCTCTCAAGGACTCCGAGGCGCTCCGGAAGCAGTGGCTCACGTACGCCCGCGGAGAGGGCAACGGCTATGTATTCATGCGGATGTATTATCGCGAAAAATACGGTAGCCCCCTTCCCGATTCCCTGAAAGATTTTTGCGGTCCGGGAAAAATCATCTCGCAGGACGATGTCGATCTCATTCTCTCCTGGCTCCCTGCAGACCGGCGGGATGCCTATAAAACGAATTCGAAGGAATTGAGAAACCTTGCTCTCTGGCTCGTCCGGTGGAAGCTTTTCTCCGATAAAGCGGAGGAGATGGGATTTGCCTCAAAGCCGATCGTACAGAATGTGCTCAAGTGGGCATGGCGCTATGAGCTTGCGCAGAACTTCATCACCGAATCGCTCGCTCCCGAGGCAAAAAAAGGCGTTACCATCGATACCGCAATGGCCTGGTACTCCTTCCTGGACGATGCCGAATCTCCGGTTGCGTCCGATACCGCGCGGTATAAAAGCCATCTTGCAAAGCTCGTCGCGCGTGAAGTCAATGTAAAGTTCGATAGTCTTATCTACGAAATCCGTCGTGCAGAAGGCATCCGCTTCCTGAAAAACGAATGGAAAGACGAGTTGGATGGTGATCCCGCCAAACTCCTGCGGAGGGCCGATTCATTGCGGGATACCGGGAATGTCGCCGAGGCTCTGAATACCTATCGTACGCTGGTCGATAATTTCTTTTTTGCAAAAGAAGGCAGGAAAGCGATTCTCGAACTAGCTAAAATGAAAACCGAGCAGCAACAATACAGCGATGCAATCAAGGATTATCGGCGGGCGCTTATTGTGGATGCCGACCGGAGAAAAATATGCAATACCATGTTCATGATAGGCTTTATTTATGATGAATATCTGAATAAACCGGAAATGGCCGAGGTCAACTATAAATGGGTCCTGAAGAATGCTCCCGATTGCGAACTTACCGACGACGCGGAGTTCATGATGCTGCATCTGGGCGAACAGATGGCAAGCGTCGATGAGCTGCAGGCCGAAGTCAAGCGCCAGGGCAAGAAAGTTGAGGCCGGCGCGGGGGGCGATTCCTCGGGTCTCAAGTCCGAATTGATCCCGGGAATGCAGAAGAAGATATAGTCTGAATAATTCCTGCACCAGACGGGCTCCGCACCTTGAATGGGGTGCGGAGCCTTTTTTTCGGGAGATGGGCCCCGATAACGGCGGGCATATAAATTGCGTTCATTACGGCACCTCAGTACGTTACCGCATGGTATAATATGCTTGCTATGCCTGTTCAGAGAGGAAAACCATGAAGCAGAACGATTCGATGCCTGAAAAGAGTTCAGCCCGTCCTTCACGGGAATTTGTCTGGAAGCTATTGTATAAAGGAAATACCGCCGCCGATATCAGGCGCGGGTTTCTCAGCAACCTTGAATATAATCTAGCCAAGGATCAGTTTTCCCATACCGCATTCGATGAATTCCTCGGCCTGGCCTACACCGTGCGGGAGCGACTCATCGAGCGCTGGATCTCGAGCCGCCAGCAATACCACTCACAAAACGTCAAACGCGTCTACTACTTGTCCATGGAATTTCTCCTGGGCAGATTGCTGTCCGATAATATCATCAACATGCAGCTGCTTTCCGCCTGCAATCAGGCCGGCGATGATCTCCGGCTCGATATGGAATCAGTCATTGACCAGGAACATGATGCCGGTCTCGGCAATGGAGGCCTCGGGCGTCTTGCCGCGTGCTATCTCGACTCAATGGCTACGCTCAAGCTCCCTGCCCTCGGATACGGAATCCGCTACGATTTCGGCATTTTCAACCAGAAAATTGTAAACGGCAACCAGGTGGAGCTGCCTGAAATGTGGCTCCAGTTCCGCAATCCCTGGGAGCTCGAGCGGCCCGAATTCAAGAAGACCATCAAATTTTACGGTAAAACCATAGCGGCAAGGGACCCGGACGGAAAACTGCGTTTCCGGTGGATCGATACCATCGATGTGCTTGCCATTCCGTACGATATTCCCATCCCGGGATTCGGCGTCAATAATGTCAACTCCCTGCGCCTCTGGTCGGCCCGCGCTGCGGAGGAGTTCAATTTCCAGGATTTCAACCAGGGCGACTATATCGGGGCCTGCGAATCGAAACTGGACAGTGAAAACATTTCAAAGGTGCTTTACCCGAACGATAACAACATTTCCGGCCGTGAGTTGCGGCTCAAGCAGCAGCATTTCTTTACCTCGGCTTCCCTGCAGGACATCATCCGGCGGTACCGGGCGGCGAACCCCGATTTCCTCGCCTTCGCCGAAAAGGTCGCCATTCAATTGAACGACACCCATCCGACCATCGCCATCGTGGAACTCATGCGGCTCTTTCTGGACGAATACGATCTTGAATGGGATGCGGCATGGGCTCTGGTCACCAGGACCTTTGCCTATACCAACCATACGTTGATGCCCGAAGCGCTTGAGAAATGGCCGGTGCCGGTGATGCAGAAGCTCCTGCCGCGCCATCTCGATATTATCTTCGAAATCAACGCGCGTTTCCTCCGTGAGGTTTCGTACCGGTTTCCCGGGGATACCGACCGGCTGCGAAGGATGTCCATCATCGAGGAAGGCGATGAACAGCAGGTGCGGATGGCATACCTCGCCATCGTCGGTAGCCATTCCGTCAATGGGGTATCAAAACTTCATACCCGGTTGCTCTGCGACCGGCTGATGCACGATTTTTTCGAAATGTGGCCGGAAAAATTCAACAGCAAGACCAACGGGATCTCGCCGCGCCGCTGGCTCTATAAGGCAAATCCCTCGCTGCGGGACCTCATTACCGCAACGATCGGCCCCGCCTGGGTAACCAACCTCGGGGAACTGTCGAAACTAGCCGGTCATGCCGACGACCGCGAGTTCCAGAAACAGTGGGTGGCGGCGAAAAAAACGGCAAAGGAGCGGTTTGCGAATAAGATGCTGGCGTGGGAGCATCTCACCATTGCGCCGTCTATGCTCTTTGACGTACAGGTCAAACGCCTGCATGAATACAAACGCCAGCTTCTCTGCCTCCTGCATACGATTGCCCTGTACAACAGGATCAAGGCCGGCGATACGAAGGATTTCGTTCCCCGGGCCGTCCTGTTTGCCGGCAAGGCGGCTCCCGGCTATTTCATGGCCAAGCTGATCATAAAATTTATCAATAATGTCGCCGGCATCATCAATAACGATCCCGCTACCGCAGGGCTTCTCAGGATCCATTTCCTGCCCAACTACCGGGTGTCACTCGCCGAATATGTCATCCCCGCCGCCGACCTTTCGGAGCAGATATCAACCGCGGGAACCGAAGCTTCGGGTACGGGAAACATGAAATTCGCCCTCAACGGCGCCCTGACTATAGGAACCATGGACGGCGCAACGGTAGAAATGGCCGAGCAGATCGGCGAGGAAAATATGTTTATTTTCGGCCTGCGGGCCGATGAAATCGACCGGCTTCGCCAAAAAGGCTACAATCCATGGGAATACTATAACAGGAATCCCGCGCTCCAGAAGGTCATGAATCTCATAGGCTCGGGGTTTTTCAGCCCCGAGGAGCCGAATCTCTTCAAGCCTATTTACGACTCACTGCTTGCGGGAGGAGATAATTACCTGGTCATGGCCGATTTCGAGGCTTACACAGAGTGCCAGCATAAGGCCGCACTTGTCTATAGAAATGAACCCGAGGCTTGGACACGCATGTCGATTTTGAATGTTGCGAAGATGGGGATTTTTTCCTCGGATCGGGCCATTGCCGAATATGCGAAGGAGATATGGCATGCGGAGCCGATTGAGGTTAAGATTTAATCGGTATTCGTTACTGCTCAGGTGGGGAAACCGCTAAGGCGGTTTCCCCTGTTACCAATCCCCCGCTATTTAATTAACACCATGTTATTAATCAGGCTCCTGCCGTTCAGTGTCGCCTTTACCAGATAAGCTCCGGGCCCGATTTCAGCGTTCACCGGAACGGCAAGATGTTTCTGCGATGATAATTGTCCGGCAAACAATGTGGCAAGATTGCGGCCTTTCAGGTCGAAAAGGGCGATGTTCAGCTTTCCAGCGGAAGGAAGCGCAAAGTCAAGATGGATGCCGGTAATTTTCCCGGCGTCGGATTCGATCCTGATGGCATTTCCCGATTCGCTTTGTTCTGCCGGAGTCGTCCTTATTCTCGTCGCCGGTTCAAATTGCCACCACTCGAAGGAAAACAGGAGACCGGTACCGGTGCCGGTGAACTTCAGATACAAATCATGGATTCCGGTTATGCCCGTAACGGGGCAGGTAGTGGTAACCCAAGTCTGCCAACCGCCGGTACTTTTCACGGTGCATGTTCCCCCGAGGGTTCCATTCAGGCTATCAAGATGCAGTTCAATGTTTCCTCCCGAACTTCCGGAAGCAACCCGCGCGGCAAAGGACGATGCACTCGAACCGAAGTCGACGCTTTTAACTTTAATATAAGCACCGTTATGGATGGAGTCCGCATCGACTCCTCCCTCACTGCACGGCTCCGTCTTGACGCCGGATTCCCAGCAGATCGTTACGGCCGGGGTTGTATCATAGGGGTTCAGATGCCCGACTCCAGCAGTCACCCCGCCTGTTGTCGGGGGAATTGCCGGGATGGTGCTGTCGGCATTATAAGTAAATTTTTCGAGGCATACCGAACGTTTGTAACTACCGCCGCCTGACAAGGCTCCATTATGATAGAAAAAGTATGAATTCCCGCCGAAATCGCATATCCCCGCCTGGTTGGTGCTGCTGGATCCCGTACCGGTCTGGACCGGCTGGATCTGGCCCTTGTAGGTCCATGATCCGGTAGGGACGGTGCTCATGGTGTAACGTATAGCTTCGGAAAAGCTGCTGGGGTAGACCAGGTAGTAATGGGCATTACGTTTATAGAACCAGGGGCCCTCCTGGTAGTTCGGACCGAATGCAGCGGTATCGTTATCGGGCAGGCAGTTTATGGAACCGCTGTAGGAAATCATATCGGTGTTGAGCTTAACCCAGTAGGAGACTTGATTGCCCCAATAAAGATAAGCCTGGCCGTCATCGTCAATGAATACCGTAGGATCGAGCCCCCGCCAGCTGTGTGTCGCATTGCATCCGGTCATCAGGCTGGTCGCGATAAGCGGCTTGCCCAGGGTATCCTTGAATGGGCCGAGCGGGCTGTTCGAAACCGCGACGCCGATTGACACCCCGCCGGAAGCCGTTGTCGAGATATAGTAATAGAACTTCCCATTCCGGTAAACGCACTGCGTGGCATCGGCATCCTTGGTCGTCGCCCAGCTGAATTGGCCGGGGGCGAGTATGACTCCGTGGTCGGTCCAGTTGACCATGTCGGTGGATGAGTAGCATTTCCAGTTCGAGAGCAGATAACTGCTTGATGGGGCGTTATCCGAGTCATGATCGATGTATAGATAAACCGTACCATTATACACCATTGGTGCAGGATCGGCGGTATAGCAGGTTTGAATGATCGGGTTATCGGCAAAAACATTCGGCACGAGAAGCGATGCAAGCGACACTAGTGAAAGCACTGCCGTTCTTTTGTTCATGATACCTCCCGCTCTTTCTGGTTGGGCAACAACGCAGGATAGTGGAGATGAGGCATGCCCCATCTCCACGGGTGTATGTCAGCAAAAAAGTGGACAACAGCCCGATTACATGAGAACCGGTGCTAAAAATATACTCCCCGCTTTGGGCAAAGATAGTGAGGGCGACACCATTTAAAGGCAGGCTGCTTTGCGGTCCCCGAAGCTCTGCTTGGGGGAGCTTCAATCCAATTCTCTTTTAAAGTTTTATTTTTCTCCTTTTTTCATCTATCCTCTGGTCCGATCCTTGCCGGATCGATAAGTTTCCACCAGTCCGGGGCAGCGATTGCCGCAAGCTTGCCCATGAGTTCCTGCAGGGAAGCCCCGTCACCGGATTTTATGCGGATTTCGATGAGGTTTTTTTCAAAGTAGGCACTGGGGTGAAATGAAACGTGGGACAGATCGGGGTTAAGGCGGCGGCTGTGCGCGACCCAGGCGTCCCGGGTCCGTACATACAGGGGGAAGCGCATCTCATAGGCCGCTCCATGAAGCTGCGCCGCCTTCTGCGGCGCATTGAGCCGGCTGTTTTTCACGATCGATCCCAGGCTTTCCGATTCGACCAGGTTCTGCAGCGATATACCCCGGTTAAAGGCGATCTCGGGGAGCCACTCGGCAAGCTCCCGCTGCATCTGGCGGGACAGGGGAATCGCTGAAAAAAGGTTTATGAGCACCTGCGCATCGACGGGTGCCAGGTGGGCGATCTCCGGGGCAACGGTGATATCGAGCGCGCCTCCGATGACCGCATCGACCAGGAGGTCGCTTAAGGAAAGCAACGCCGAGCAGTCATGCAGCTCGGCTGCGGTAAGGCCCATCTTTGCCGTTGCATTATGATAGACTTCGCTTCCGCAGTTTTTTTGCAGCCACCCGATGAAAAGCAGTTTTTCAGTGAGGTGAAGCTTGCGACCGCAGTTGAGTTCAATCCTTAAAAGCCCGGCCTGCAGGGAATCGAGGGGAGAACCTATGACGCTGCAGGGCGCCTTCCGCACGCCGGCGCTTTGCAGCGCTGCAACTCGCTTGCATCCGTCAATAATGGAATAGTTTGCTCCGGTGCGGCACACGATTAACGGCAGGCGAAGCCAGGCACCGGGTGCAAGCGGCGGCTCGCGGTCGCTCGACAGCCCTTTCGGCGGTTCAAGCGACGGTATCGGCAGCTCCTCAAAGGTTAGCCGCAGGTCCTGCGGAATATTCAATCCCGCCATAGCGTCTGATGATTTCGAAATATCGTTCATAGTTTTCCGTATTTCCCCTTTTCCTGGAACCTTCAGCAAGGATTTCCGCGCGTTTGACAAGTATGGCGGCTGCAAGGATTTGCTGGTGGTTCGACAGCAAGCCGCTTTCTAAAAGCTTTTGAATGC
Source organism: Fibrobacterota bacterium (assembly GCA_003164335.1). Lineage (GTDB taxonomy): Bacteria > Fibrobacterota > Chitinivibrionia > Chitinivibrionales > Chitinispirillaceae > BOG-1184. The sequence continues at coordinate 30,642 of PLTF01000138.1, read as the reverse complement.
TTTGCACCCGATAGCGGTCGAGGGCGGGCACTATCGCAGAAAGCTGGTCGGGATGCCCCCCGAACCGCCTGAGTAAAGGCTCCTCCAGAAGCCCGACCGGATAGCTGCAGGTAATCCTGAGCCAGAGATCGTAGTCCTCGCATGCGGGGAGCGACTCGTCGAAGCCGCCCGAGCGTTCGAAGAGCTTCCGGGAAAGCATGACCGAGGACGGCGTGATCATGCAGCGTTCGAGGCTCGCTGCGAAAAGATCGCCGCCCCTTTTTTCGTGGCTCTTTGGCGGATTCACCCGGACACCTCGCCTGATCCAGAGTTCCTTCGTCTGGCAAACCCGGAATTCCGGATTCTGTTTTGTCCAGTTCACCTGTTTTTCGAGCTTGGAGGGAAACCACTCGTCATCCGAGTCTAAAAAGGCAAGCCATGGCGCGCAGGCAGCGCGAACCCCGGCGTTGCGTGCGGCGGACACTCCACGGTTTTCCGGAAACCTGAGACAGCGAATATGCGGTTCTCCGCCTTTGAAAACCGGGAGCTCGCAGGTTCCATCCGTTGACCCGTCGTCAACCACGACCAGTTCAAAGTCCCGGAAGGTCTGGCCGATCACCGAAACAATGGCACGCATGAGCAGGGATGCGCGGTTATGGGTCGGGATAATGACGGCGACGAGCGGGGGCAATCGGATCTCCGGAGGAGGTTTCGGGATAGTTCAAAATACTTGAAGCGGGAGGGGGGCCGAAGCATTTGAACAAGCACATTAAAAATTCAAATTTTGTTACTGCTCAGGTGGATGAGCCGTACAAATTCATAATTGTATTTCGATATTGTACGGCTCGGAGTATATTTATTCCATGATCCTTATCAAACGTCGCCTCGAAAAAATCATTGCCCGAACCGCCGGCTCATTTCCCGCCGTATGGATCACCGGACCCCGGCAGTCGGGGAAAACTACGCTCGCGAAAACCGTTTTCAGCGGCTATTCCTATGTATCGTTCGAAGATATTGACATGCGGTCGTTTGCCGGGAATGATCCGCGGGCATTTCTCAGGCAGTTCCCGGACAATGTTATCCTCGACGAGGTACAGAAATGTCCCGGCATCCTATCCTACCTTCAAACGCATATCGATGCTCTGGGCGGATCGGGGCATTTCGTTCTCACCGGATCGCACCAGTTCCAGCTTGCGGCATCCATCAGCCAGAGCCTGGCCGGAAGGGTCGCCATCATCAATCTCCTTCCCTTTTCATTATCTGAGCTGTACGCTCTGACGCCATCTCCCATAGAATTGAATGCCGCAGCTGCCGATATCCTTCCGGACCGGTTTTCCCTGGAGAAAATCCTGTTTCAGGGAATGTATCCCGCTATCTATGGAAGGAAAATTGATCCCGTGCAATGGCTTTCTTCCTACTATGCGACCTACCTGGAAAGAGATGTTCGGGAAGTTACCAATGTTCGTGACCTGCATCAATTCGATACTTTTGCAAGGTTATGCGCCGCCCGGACAGGCAGTCTGATAAATTTCAGCGAAATCGCCAACAATTGCGGAGCATCGATGGCCACAATTAAATCCTGGCTTTCAATCCTGGAATTGAGCGGAATTATCAAATTGGTCCGGCCCTATTTTGCGAATTATTCAAAACGGCTCGTAAAGCAGCCGAAGCTTTATTTTCTTGACACCGGGCTGCTCTGCTATCTCTTGAGGATAACCGAAGAATCGCAGCTTGCGTTCCACCCGCTCAAGGGCAGGATTTTCGAGACCTTCATCGTCTCTGAAATGATTAAATCCTATTACAACCGGCAGGAAGAGCCGCCGCTTTATTTCTGGCGGGACCACAAGGGCAGGGAAATCGATGCGCTCCTGGACTTTGGAACCTACCAGCTGCCCGTCGAAATCAAGGCATCTGAAACCATCAATGAATCCTTTTTCGAAACGCTGCGCTGGTGGCTTGCCCTGCCGGGAAACAATGCAAAAAAGGGCGTTATCGTTTATGGCGGAAAGGATGGTCAGGCGAGGGAGGAGATAACGGTGCGGTCGTGGAGGCGGAGCCTGTGATTTGCTTGCCGATAAATGGAATCGCTAATTCCATAAATTGATCGAAAATGGAATCGACGACTCCATAAATCGACCTGAGGGGGCACACTCACTGGCAGTCGGTTCCCTCAGGCCGGATATTCCATATGATGGTGCTTGATATCCCATGCCCGCGCCTGGAAGATAACATCCTCGGCGATATTGGTGGAAAGATCAGCGATCCGTTCGAGGTTTTTACTGACGCGCAGGAGCTCGAGTGCCGCTTCTATTGAGGCGATATCCTTTTTCGCCATTTCGATTACTTCCCGGGTCATTGCCCGGTTGAGCTCGTCGACCTGGTCGTCGTTCTCAAGAACCTTGAGCGCCAGTTGCGTATCCGCCTGTACAAAACAGGTTACCGCATCTGAAAACATGCATTGGGTAATAGACGCCATTACCTTGATATCCGGACCGCAGATGAGCTTGCCGAAACTGCTGCAATTGATGGCGGCCTGGGCAATATTGACGGCATGGTCACCAATCCGTTCGAGGTCCTTATTCATCTTCTGCATGGAGAACAGCAGCCGGAGGTCGGTTGCTACGGGCGCTTTAAGCGCCAGGCATTCGAACACCGCTTTGTCAATATCCATTTCAAGGGTATTGATTTCTCCATCCTTGCCTACCACCTCCTGGCCCCTTTTCGCATCCCGCGCGAGAAAGGCGCGAATCGACGTTCGCACGGCTTCCTCGGCAAGCGTAGCCATGGCGATGGTCATTCTCCGGATGTTTTCTATCTCTTTTCGTGCCTGCAGCTCCATGAAACAATTTCCTTTCTTGCCCTGATGGTCAAGTTTACGATGTGAGCATTATCCGAAGCGACCGGTGACATAATCCTCGGTCTGTTTCGATTTCGGCGACGAAAAGATGGAGGTAGTCGAAGCGAATTCGATCAGCTTGCCCAGGTAAAGAAATCCGGTAAAATCGCTGACGCGGGCGGCCTGCTGCAAATTGTGGGTCACCAGGATAATGCAGAAATCCTTGCGAAGCTCATAGATCAGCTCGTCGATTTGGCCCATTGAAATAGGGTCCAGGGCCGAGGCCGGCTCGTCGAGCAGGACGATCTCCGGCTGGATTGCAATGGTGCGAGCAATGCACAGGCGCTGCTGCTGGCCGCCCGACAGGCTCAGGCCGCTCCGGTGGAGCTTATCCTTTACTTCGTTCCAGAGCGCCGCTTTACCGAGGGTTTTCTCGACCAGCTCGTCCATCTCCCGGCGGGGAAGTTTCCGGTATAGCCGGACGGGGAAGGCGATATTTTCGTAAATGGACATGGGAAAAGGAGTCGGCCGCTGGAAAACCATCCCGATCCTCGCGCGCAGCGTTGAAACCACGACGCCCGGGCCGATGATGTTTTCTCCGTCGACCATCACTTCCCCTTCCGCCCGCTGGCCGGGATAGAGGTCGTACATGCGGTTAAGCACCCGGAGCAGCGTGGATTTGCCGCATCCCGACGGTCCGATAAGCGCCGACACGCTTCGGTCCGGGAAATCCATATCGATGTCTTTCAGGGCCTGGGCGTCGCCGTAAAAGAAGTTGAGCTTTTTCAGCGAAACTTTTGTCTGGTTGGTCTTCGATCCGTCAATCATGTGCCCTTCCCGGCGCTAAAAAGGTGCCGCGACAGGATGCTCAGCGATAGCACCGTTACGGTTATAAGAAACGCGCCCGCCCATGCGAGGTGCTGCCAATCACGGTAAGGGCTCATGGCAAACTGGAAAATGACCACGGGCAGAGAGGCAATCGGGCCGTTCATGGAAAACGACGAGAACTGATTATTGAGGGATGTAAAGAGCAGGGGAGCCGTTTCTCCGCTTACCCGGGCAAGCGCGAGAAGGATCCCGGTCAAAATTCCCGGGAGGGCAGCCTTCCAGCCGATGCTCACGATCATTCTCCAGTACGGGCATCCTACGGCAATTGCCGCCTCGCGAAGGGTATCCGGGACCAGTCGCAGCATATCTTCGGTGGTCCTGACGATTACCGGCAGCGCGATGATGCACAGCGACAACGACCCGGCCCAGCCCGAGAAGTGCCCGGAGGGCATTACCATGATGGTGTATATAAAAAGCCCGATGATTATCGAAGGAGCGCTGAGAAGGATGTCGTTGCAGAACCGGACCACCTGGCCCAACCGGGAGTGCCGTCCGTACTCCGCCAGATAGGTTCCGGCGAGGACGCCGATGGGTACGGCGAAGAGTATCGCGCAGGCGACGAGCATGATGCTGCCGACAATCGCATTGAATAGTCCGCCGGCGGTTCCGGGCGCCGGAGTGCTTTTCAAAAAGACCGCCGGTGTAAAATATCCTATTCCATCGAGCGTCAGTTTCCAGAGTATCGATGCGAGCACCCCAAGCGAAACAAGGAGCGCCAGCAGGAATAATCCCGTCATGAGCCGGTTTTTGATACGCCGCTGTAAAAGGATTCCGGGGTCGGGTTTCATAGCGGCAATTTCCGGTTTATTGAGTGAAGAAGAGTGCGGGTAATGATCAGGACGATAAACGTGATAACAAAGAGAATCAGCCCCAGTGCAAGCAGGGAGGATTGGTACATGCTTCCGAAGGCCTCGGTGAATTCATTGGCAAGCGAAGCGGAAATGGTGGTACCGGGCGCGAAAATCGACGCATGGAGGCGATGCGCGTTGCCGATGACGAACGTTACCGCCATGGTCTCCCCGAGCGCGCGTCCCAGCCCGAGCATAATGGCACCGATGACGCCGTTCCTGGTATAGGGAAGAATTATCCTGCGGCACACCTCCCAGACCGACGCCCCGGTCCCGTAGGCTGCCTCCCGCAAAGCCACCGGTACGGTGGCGAATGCCTGCAGGCTGACCGATGCGATAAAGGGAAGAACCATGATGCTCAGGATCAGGCCGGCGGTCAAGATTCCGATGCCGAAGGGGGGGCCCTCAAACAGGCTACCCACATAGGGCAGTGGCCCCAGCCAGCCGATTAGTGCCGGCTGAATATTTTTCGCCATCAGCGGCACCAGCACGAACAATCCCCACATGCCGTAAATGATGCTCGGGACCGCCGCGAGAAGCTCCACGGTAGTAGTGATGATTTGACGCAGGCGAAATGGGCAGAGTTCGCTCAGAAACAGGGCGACGCCAAGTGCCAGCGGCGCGCCGAATACAATCGCGATGAGTGAGGTAATGAGCGTTCCGGCAATGGAGGGCAGGGCCCCGAACATGTCGGAGACCGGATTCCACGAACTGCCGGTGATAAACGACAGCCCGAACTTCCGGAATGCCGGAAGGCTTTCGTACGTTAACAATATAAAAATAGATACCATCGCAGCAACCAGCAGGAAAGCCGCCGCGCGGGAGAGAAAGCCGAAGACCGGCTCGAAACGGGTGCCGGAGGCAGCCCGGACCGCCCGCCTCGTTGCCGCCACGGCCTGGGCGGGCAGGGCGGAAGACAGAGCAGATTCTAAGCTTGTTGCAACGTTATCCGGCATAACTATGATTCATTCTAAAGGAACAGGGGAAAAATGATAGTAGGCGATTGACGAAACAGCGGCCTTGAGAAGTGTTATGCACCCTCAAGGCCGCTATCGGGAAATAATCAATAATCGACTTCGGCATTAATGTAAAACACGTCGCCCGCGGTTGGATCCGCAACTTTAGCTGACGCTCGGTCCAGAGTCCACTGGTAGTCCGCAGCCAGCTTGACCTTCTTTACCGGCTGATACTGAATACCACCAATTGCTATCCGTCCGTCATACGAAGCCGTCTGATTATTCGACGAATTCTCATTCCAGTTGCCTGCCGAGCCGATCATGTCGAAGCGGCCAAAAATCTGAAGCGGCTTGATAATATTGACGCTTCCGTTCACCGACACGCCGCTTACCGTATGATTTAAGACGCCGCCCTTGTTGTTCTGGGCATCGAATTCGGCGCCGAGCTTCCATACGTCAGGGAGATTGTATCCGGCAAAGAGGGAACCGGTAGATTGCGTGGCATGAGCCGCCGGCGCTGTGCCATTACCGACCTGCATGAAATCCCCATAGAGGTACACCGTAAGCTCTTTGATTGGATTGACCTGGATTCCGAGAGCACCCTTGAAATCGCCGTATGCATCCTGAGGAGCGCTATAGCCTTCACCGTCGGTCACGCCGAGAGTGACCTTGAGCATTGGGTCCGGGCTGAATACTGCCTTGACTCCGAGGTCGGCGCTGGATTCCCAGCCCTCCTGATCCATAAGCGTTTTGTAAATATACCGATGGTCCCAGAACGCTTCCTGGACATCGAAAGCGAAGTAGGGAATCTGGCCCGCGGTAAGGGTAGTATAAGGAAGGGCATTCTTCCATGTCAAGTACGCGAATTTCAGGAAGGCATCGTAACGTTTGTCCGTCGTTACTGTCGAGGTAGAGGTAGAGGTCGACTTCACGGTATCATGGGTCGAACTGATAGAGGAGTCATTTACCGTACCGGTGGTGGTGGTGGTGGTGGTAACTGCGGTAGCCGGATTAATTCGCGCCACATCGAGCATTACTCCCGCACCAAAATTACTGTCGATCGTGTAGTTATACCCGAAATAGGCCCGGGTAAGATCGAATCCTGATCGTGCAGCCGTATTATCCAGGGTCGATAGATTGCTCTGGTTATCGTACCAGTCGGCGAAGATCTTTCCGGTAACCGTTCCCTGTGCGAACGTTGCCGACTGCGCAGCCCACAGAATGCTGAACGCAATCCCTGCGACTTTCAGAAGACGTGTATTCACTTTCTCTCCTTTTAATAGGTTGATATGGTTGTTGACCGCAATTTCCAATTGATATCCCTGCCGCAGAAAGCGCTGAACAGGCCTACTTGCCGGAATAAATATCTCCGCCGTTCGCTGCTTTTATATTCTTCGTCCAGGTATCTTTAACGAGTTTGACGACGCTCTTCGGCATTGGGACATAATCGAGCGTTTCAGCCATCGAGTCGCCGTTGGCATAGCACCACGAGAAGAAATCCAGCGCTGCCTTTGCCTGGTCGGGCTTGTCCTGTTTCGTGTGCATCAGGATGAAACTCGCCCCGGTTATCGGCCAGCTTTCCTTGCCCGCCTGGTCGGTCAGGACCAGGTAAAAACCTGCGGCATGCGCCCAATCGGCGTGTGATGCCGCCGACTGGAAGGTGGCGCTGGTTGGAGAAACGAATTTCCCGTCATGGCTGGCCATCATCGCATAGGAAAGCTTATTCTGAAGCGCATAGGCGAATTCTACATAGCCGATCGATCCCGGCGTCTGTGCCGTGAAATTCGCGACGCCCTCATTTCCCTTGCCGCCGATACCGACCGGCCATTCAACCGAAGCATCGTTGCCGACCGTCTTCTCCCAATCCTTGCTCACCTTCATCAGATAATTGGTAAAAAGGAAGGTTGTTCCCGAGCCATCGGACCGGTGGACAACGGCGATATCCTGATCGGGCAGTTTCAAGCCTGCGTTAATCTTCACGATGGCGGCATCGTTCCACTTTTTGATTTTGCCGAGGTAGATATCGGCCAGAACCGGACCCGTTAATTTTATCGCTCCCGGCCCGACACCCTCAATGTTTACAACAGGTACAACCCCGCCCATGATCATCGGCCACTGCACCAATTCATGGGCTTTGAGCGAGTCCTCTTTAAGGGGTTTATCGGAAGCGCCGAAGTCGACCGTCTTAGCTTCGATCTGCTTGATGCCCCCTCCGGAGCCGATGGACTGATAATTGAGTTCAGTCCCGGTCCGGGCCTTATAGGCCTCAGCCCATTTTGCATACACCGGATAGGGGAAAGTCGCTCCCGCCCCTGTTATTTCCGCTGCCGAAGCAATGGTCGCCATAGATAGACACGATACTGCTATCGTAAAGAGCCGCAACGCGTTAGAATGTGGGTGCATAGGTACATCCTTTCTTAAGGGTAAATGATGATACTGCTTTGAAGCTTTTCAACAACGGATATTCCGACAATCGAAATTATTAGCCCCGCTCTGTTCCTCCACCTGATTGCCGCCTCACCAATGGGATAACAAAATCGTATTGAAATGTTAGCCAATTATTAGAATCCGGTTACAATGCCATATATTGCAAGCCTTTATGGTGAACCGGATTCGCATTGGCAGCGAATCATGGATGAAAATGCCCCGGGTTACGGTTTCAACCGGAAGAAAAAGAATCGCCTTAATGTTAGGATTGCATGATGAGCGGAGAACTATGAAGAAGATTCCCTGCATCAGGCCGCGATTCCCCGGGATTGACAGTTCAATATTCCTGCGGTCATGGCGGCGATTGTCATAGTCAAGAGCAGATCGTGCGGAATCGGAAACCGGGGGTTGCTTTGATGCGTCTCCGACATTAACCGGCAGCCCTCGTCAGAAGCGTTTTCGTCCGATCCTTCGCCGGATACCGGACATCGCTTTCAGGGATCTCCCTATGTTGGTCGACCCGGATAAGATCGTACTGCAGCGACTCGGTATCCAGCACAATACCCTGGAACCTGCCGAAGGTGCAGGTCCCGCAATTTAAATACAATTTTAGTTTCGATCCCCGATAGCTCTGGTGCGCTTCGATTTCGTGGGTATGCCCAAGGATGACGACATCGTGCTCCGCAAGGAGGCCCAGAGCATAGCGAAGGTAATCGTACGAATTGTATTTCCTCTGCCCGATCAGTCCCTCTTCCCGGTGCAGGATGTTGAAATAGAGCGCGCGGACCGGTGGAAGGGCGAACAGGAATTTTAGACCGCGGAACATCGCATCGTTGAGGAACCTGCCGAATTTGGTGCCGCCGAAAAAATCGGCCTTGTGCCCGTGCTCGATGTGGATACTTTGCCCGCGGCTGTTCGTGATGCGGTAATGGTCAAGGCCCTCCTCGGCCCGGAAATCGTGATTTCCCCTCAAACAAACCGAATCGTTGGCGGCGAGGTAGCCGAGCAGCCTGCCGTTCGATTTAACAATCTCGTGCCAGTCATATTTGCACAAATCCAGGATATCACCGTTAAGAACAATTCTGTCCACGCAGTACATGGTGCAGATCAGGTCGAGCTGTCGCAGGAAATCGTCGACTTTCCAGCCGAAAGCGCTGAAATGGTCGTGATTCGAAAGGTGGAGGTCTGAGAGCACAAGGATATTCATTGGATTCTCTTTTATATCCAAGAATATACCGCAAAAATGCTAGCATTTAATGGCGGATGTATGAGAAATTTGTTAAGAGAGGGGAATACAATGGGTTGCGATTTTCGCTCTATTGAAGGATGTCAATGGTTCCATAAATTCCCTTGGATCCCAGCCGATATCCCTCATAGTGTACGAAGCTGCCGTTATCCGACCTGATGAAGTAGTAGCCGTCCCAGAATCGCCCGAAGATCCCGTCGAGCCTGGCCTGCACCCGCCTGCAGAGGAGTTCTGGGCGGCCCGGGAGGGGAGTGTTGACAATTGCAGCGACCCTGAAGGGCACCGCCTTCAAGACAGCGAGGCCTTCTATGCTGACGGCCCAGTATTTGGCCTTTATGGCGGAATCGGCGGCAATGGTCTGCATCGCCATAGTTACCAGCTGGTACCAGGGGTTGCCGTCGATGCTGAGGATCTTCGACACCTGCTTCCCGTGCATAAGGCCGCTCAGGCCAATGCTGTCTCCACTGCGCTGTGCAACAAGATCCGTTGAGTTGACGGCGGAGCGGTAATGCCACCGGATGGTTCTCCAGGCTGAGTCGCAAACCAGCTCCTCTATAATTTGCTCGTTACCCTTAATCGTCGTTATTGAAACACTATATCCGGATTGATTCCGGGTTATGGAATAACTGGCGGTTTTCTCGATACCGCTTTCGATTTCCCGAAAGGCTATGGAGCGTGCAGCGGGAGCGGCGGCCCGAATTCCGCAGAAGGCGACGAGCACCCCTGCGATGGCGAGGAAGGTTTTCTTTATCGGCATCTTTAAAAAATGGTTCATTGTTCGAGCGGCGATTGCCCCTCCTCAAATAACTCCTGATTCACCAGCCGCTCGATCTTGTAGGTTCCGAGTTTGCGACCCTTGAGAAATCCGTCCCAGGCCGCCTCGGCAAGCCGTCCGCTATCACGGAGATCGAAGAGCCACTCGTGACAGCATTCGAGGGGGCCGGGAGGATTGATTCCCGCATGGATCTCCTGAAGCCACCGCTTGTTGAGCTCTTCGTGCGTGCCGATCGGGGGCGCCATGACAATGGGCAGCCCGAGTGCACTGTAAAATACCAGCTCGCTTGGCTTGGACCAGAGAATATCGGTTTGGCGCAGGCAGGCATTGAACCGGTCGAGATAGACATACGGATCGGGATCGAAAAGCACCTCCACCCCACCTTCGGCACCTCCACGGAAACCCAGCCGATTGAGATAACCGAAAACGCGTTCGAAAATCCGTTTCTGGATACCGACGGAGATCACGACGCGGATCCGGTCATCCCGAATGGCGCTTCGCAGGCTCTTGAGAATGGCGGGCACAAATTCCGCCTGTGCACCGGCTCCGCCGATGGCAAAGGTGAGGGTTATCCGGTCCGGCCGCAGGGGCTTTTCCTCCAGGTCGAGCCAGGAAGCCACCGACCGGCGGTGAGTCCGGAAAAACCGTTCTCCCGGATCCAGGCGCACAAGGCGCTGGAACAGGTCGCGCTTCAGGATTTCCATGCTCTTTTCACTGCCGATATTTTCCCGGGGAAGCGGAAATCCGGTGAGAAATATGCTTTCCTCCGGAACCCCGTAGGATACCAGCCGCCGCTTGACCTGGGTGCAGGGAGCGAGGTAGCGCAGCGTGCTTTGGCGAGGATTCGCGGGGACCCAGACGCGATTGAAATCGCTGTCGCAGATGAGCAGGTAATTCCGGAGCGCAGGACCGCCTTTTTTGTCGAGGGCGAGCGCGGTTGCGAAATAGGTGTGGATTACGGGTCCGGCATAGTTCCCGAGGTCAGCGATCAAGCCCCCGCAGAGCCCGCGTTGCCTGATACAATAATCGAGGTAGCGGACCATGACGGTAGGCTTCGAACGGTCGCGACGCGGGTAGTACGGGTCGATATGCTGCAGCCAGACGAGAAGGCGCAGGATGAGGCTTCCGATGACCGGAATGTTTCCTGCACGCGAAAAGGCATAGTACGATCGCCGGATACCCCGCCACAACCGGTACTCCGGCATCGGAGTCGTTTTCCGCGATCCGTAAAGAAGCACGCCTTCCGCGGTGAGATGGTGCAGCGGATAGGCTGCCCGCAGGTGACCAAGGCCCATGAGAACCGAAACGACAACGATCCTCTTGTTACGCTCCGTCAAGAAGACGGCTCTCCCGGCCGAAGGGGATAAGGGTATCTCTGCCGATCCTTATGCTGCCCCCCCGCCAGTTGATGGTGCTGCTGAAAAAAGGCATGACATAAGCCGCTATCATGAGGAGGTCCTTGGCCAGGACCGCTGCAGGCAGTGCGCATAAAACGGCGATTCGGTTTCCACGATGCCCCTCGACGGCAAGGAGCACGATATACTCCAGGACTATCCGCAGCAATAGCGCCGCTCCGGCAATCGGCATTGCGGCTTTGCCGAGAAAAGGTAAACATAAGAGAATAATGGCGAGGGGATTCAGGAGCGGTTCCAGCAGGTAAAGAGGCCGTTTCAGGTGGTACCGCAGTTTGGCCCAGCGAGCTATTCGATTGAAGAAAGTCGCGACGCTTGAGCTTTCCTTAATATTATCAACCCAGGTATAGTTGCATCGCACCGGGATCCCGCTTCTCGCAAAGGCTTCCCCGAGCCAGTGGTCCTCGGCCAGGACATCGGCGAAATACGAAAACCCGCCGAATTGATCGATTGCCTGCCGGTCGATCAGGAGCGATTTTCCCACGATTACCCGCTGTCGCATAAGATTCCATGCGCACAGAACGCTGCCGGAGAGGAAAAAATTGAGATAGCTCATTTCAAGGATGCTGCCAAAGGTCCGGGCACCGTCGCCCCTGATCGGGGAGAAGACAATTCCGGCATCGCGGACAAGGTATTCATGGACCAGGGCGCTCAGCGTTCCGGGACCAACGCGGATATCCGAATCCAGAACCCAGAACAGTTCGGCATCGCACTCCCGTTCCAGGCGGGACAGCTTGCTTATTTTAGGGTTGCTCGTCTGTGTGTGACCGGCGGCAATCACTTTCGAGGAAATCCCCGGGAACCGGGAACGTACGCGCTCTACGGTTGCAATGCACGGGTCCTGCATGGTATCGACTGCAAGAAGCACCGAGTAGTTTGGATAGCCGCACGAGAACACCGAGGAAAGGTTCTCTTCCAGGCCGTCGTCCATGTGGCGAAGTGTCAGAAGCACGTTTACCCGGGGGTAGCGGGAAAGCGGTCGATTGGATGCTCCCGGTCGCGGACGGTGGATCACAATAAGCGCCGCGTACAGGCAGGCAAATCCCATGGACAGTACAATCAAGCCGCCGGCAAGAAGGTGAACCATGCCGGTAAAATAGCCGGGAATCATTGCCGCAGCGTTAGAATTCGATTAGAAGAGCATGATCCCCGGTTATCCGTTAAGCGCTTGCTTAAAGGGAAAATCCGGCAGCCTCCCCTTTTGTAGCGCCGGGCAGGAAAAACCAGAAGGTGCTGCCCTTTCCCTCTTCGCTTTCGATACCGATTTCGCCGCCGTGGGCCTCTACCGCCATCTTGCAAAAGGCCAGTCCGAGTCCGGTCGAATACATCATCCGCTCTTTACTCATGGCGATCTGGCCGAATTTTTCAAATATTTTCTTATGATATTGCTCGGGAACGCCGGGACCGGTGTCGCTGACCTTGACCCTGATCCCGCCCGGCTCCGCGACAATCGCAATCCTGATATTATCCCCGCTGGTGGTAAATTTTATCGCATTGCTCAAAAGATTGAGCATCACCCGGCGAATCAGGTCCCGATCACACAGCGCCGATACCGGTTCCGGCGAACAGGAGACCGTGATGGCGCATTTGGATTTCAGCGATCCGAGGAGTTCAATCGATTCAAAGGCAATATCCTTGAGATTATCCTGGTTGAGGTTGATCTCGATGTTTCCCTGTTCGAATCGGTTAACCGCAAGGATACTGTTGACCAGCTCAACCATGCTCCAGGCCGCATAGGTCGCATTATCAATGTAGCGCATCTGGTCTGTACTCAGGTACTCCGCAGCGTGCATTTTCAGAAGTTCCAAATTGCCGCTTATGCCAAGAAGCGGGGTCCGGAGATCATGAACGATCATGTGGGTCAGCTTATCGCGTACCTCTTCGAGTTGTCGCTGCTGTTCATAGCTCTCCTGCACCGAATTGAACAGACCCTTGGCGTACAGGGCGTTGCGGACCTTGAGCAGCAGATACTCTATGTCGATCGGCTTCGATATGAAATCGGTTGCACCGGCTTCGATCCCTTTCAAACGGTCGGCTCTCGCTTCGAGCGCAGTCACTAAAAGCACCGGGATCGACGCGGTCCGGGCATCGGCCTTGAGGCGGCGGCACGCCTCAAACCCATCCATGACCGGCATCATGACATCGAGAAGAATCGCATCGGGAGCCTCCTTCTGGGCTTTTTCAATCGCCTCGGCTCCATCGCGGGCGACCGTAATCGTATATTTTTTCGGGACCAGGACCGATTCCATGAGCCGGAGGTTTCGTTCTTCGTCGTCAACGACCAGTATAACCGGACTTCTCTCCATAATCTCTCCTTGACTGCGGTGCGAGGATGCTTAATTTTATGGTTACGGTAAATATTCACGTATCATGGAGATGAGATCGTTGATATTGAGCGGTTTCAACATATACCCGTTGCAGCCGGCTTCTAAAATCCGCTCTTTTTCATTAGGAAGGGCAAAAGAAGTCAGCGCAATGATGGGGATCATACGGGTTTTCTCATCCGATTTGAGAATTTTTATCGCCTCAATGCCGTTCAGGACCGGCAGCATGGCATCCATGAGGATGAGGTCCGGCCCGAGGAGCCTGGCACTGTCGACCCCCTGTCTTCCATCGGTTGCTTCAAGGGTTTGATACCCATTGACCTGGAGAAGGTCGTGGAATAACTTCATGTTTTTCGGATCGTCCTCGACTATCAGGATCGTTCTGCTCATTTGCGTCACTCCGACCGACGGGTTGTTTTTGTTTGTTCGTGCACGGTACTTCACATCTTATGCCGCTACCGGTCGAACCGGAATGGTAAACCTGAAAGTGCTGCCTTTGCCCTTCCCTTCGCTCTCAACCTTGATAACCCCGCCGTGCAGCTCGACAAAGCGTTTGGTCAGGCTGAGCCCGAGCCCGGTTCCGGGAGTTTTTGAGGTCAGTCCGCCCCGTACCTGATAGAATTCCTGAAAGATCTTTATCTGATCCCCAGGGCTGATGCCGATGCCGGTGTCCGTAACCGCTATCTCGATGGCAGGATCACCCCGGCCATCCTCGCCGCCCGATGGGCCTGGTCGGGAGGAGATGCGGATCGCTCCCCCATCCTCGGTAAATTTTGCGGCATTGGAGAGCAGGTTGTACATGATTTGTTTAAGCTTCCGCTCATCGGCAAGAATCTCAGTCTCGGCAAGCTCTTCGGGTACCGAAATATCCAGGGAGATGCCGTGTTTCAGACATTTCTCTTTTATCATGACCGTACTATTTTCCAGAAGATTCCTGAGATGGACGGATGAAAGCTCGATGTTCATTTTTCCGGCCTCGACCTTAGCCAGGTCCAGGATGTCGTTAATCAAATTGGCAAGGTGTTCGCCGCTTTCGGCGATGTCCCTGACATACCCTGCCTGCTTTTCATTCAGGGCACCGAAATACTGTTCCTGCAGCACCTGCGCAAACCCGATGATGGCATTGAGCGGGGTGCGCAATTCGTGCGACATGCTCGCGAGAAAATCACTTTTCGCCTTACTGGCCACCTCGGCTTCTTCCTTGGCTGCCGTCAGCGCCGCCATGGTTACCTTGACCTCATTGAAGGTCCTCGAAAGTTCGGCAGCCATGCTATTGAACGCCTCGCCGAGAGCGCCGATTTCATCGTTGGAGGTTACCGGAACCCGGTAGTCGAGGTCGCCGCGGGAAACTCTCCGGGTTCCCTTGATAAGTCTTCGGATCGGCCGCGTCAGCAGGAACCGGGTAACGAGCGTGGTGAGAAAAAGCAGGAGAATTAAAATAAACAGGCTCAAGAGCCGGACTGATCTCTTGGTCGTACGCAGGCTCTGCGCTATCCCCGCATACGAAACCTGAATGGCAATGGTCCCGGTCGGCTTATATACCATTACGTATGAACCGGTTTTTTTATCGAAGGCCGATTCGGCTTCGAATACGGTATCAGCAAGCCATTTTGACTGGTTGAGCGTCGATTTATTATTGAGGAAAAGAATATTGTTACTTGCGTCCATGATCTTGCAGCCGACAACGTCTTTCTGTTTCAGGGCCGCGGTTCCGAATTTTGCGATTTGCATGACATCGCCCGTCTGGAACGGCACCTCGGCCGAGACACACAACGTTTTAAGCAGGAGTTCCATGCGCTGCGTCAGTTCCCCGGCAATCTCGCGGCTCGTGTAGGAAACAAAGATATTGCTGATCTGCCAGCTGAAAAGGACAATAGCCAGCCCGAGGAGCAGGTTCAGCCGGGAACTGATGCCGAACCGGATTTTCTTTTCGCCGCTCTGAGTCATGATTATTCCTTGACGATCCTATGATTTAAAGAGTAATTGCAGGACGTGAAAATACCCGCCATTTGTTTCCGCTCCATGCAGGCTGTGTTAAATACCTGCTAAGGTATGCTTTCCTGCCATGGGAATGCACTTATCCCTGATAGCCTGCCCGCATTTTGTGCCGGGCGACCGGCAAGCAATGGCGAAAGGCAATTACCGTATTATATCCGAATGATTCTCAGAAGTCCATCCTAAAAGCGCAATTTGGAAATTCCTCATCATTTAAACATGAAATACTAATAATCGAAGGCTATCTTCTCAGAGCAATCACCAAGGGAAGGCCTATGATGACCGGGTTTCAGGAACCGCACGCGACTATTGATATTTCGCAGGATCAACTATCCATGATGGCCGATCTGGTTAGAAAGGCGCTTGAAAATTCCCTCAAGGCTCTCTTCGAACCTAATACTATCATGGCACGAAATGTCATCGACGCCGATAAGGCGATCAACTCGTACGAGATCGATATCGATAATTCGACTTATAGCCTTCTGACGCTCGGTAGTCTTCCTCCGCAGGTTCTTCGTTCGATTATCTCAATCCAGAAGATCAACGCCATTCTCGAACGAATTGGCGACCATGCGGTAAACATTGCCGAATCGGCGATCAGCCTGTCGCTCCTGGTCAGCCCCCCGGCAAAGCCGGAGTATCTGGACCTGCCGATAATGGCCGATTTATGCAATGTCATTCTGAGCGAGGCGATTGCGAGCTTTTTCAGGCAGGATGTAGTGAAGGCACGGGAGGTTCTTTCCCGCGATGAAAAAATCGATCAATTGAACATCGCCATATCAAACGAGGTAAAGAGCATGGTTCTTGGAGGCAGAATGTCCTTCGAAGCCGCTCTCGATATCATCAGGATCTGCAAGAACCTTGAACGCGTAGCGGATCTTTCGACCAACATTGCCGAGGAGGCGACCTTTTCCGTTTCCGGAATCGTTGTCAAACACCATGCAGTGCAATCATCTGAAATACCAAAGGAAATCATGCCAGGCAGCTCTCCGAAATCCTGAACGCTCTTTTCCTGGAAAGGAGTGAGAACATGGCACCTTTGTAGTGCCTGACTTTGAGGGGCGGGTCATTTCCGAAATGGTCAAGGGAGACGAGGCCATGACGAGAATGCATTAAGGGATTGAGAGAGGATGAGCCGGGGGGGTCCTAACACAACACTAACAATCCGCTAACCATCTTCTAACAGGTAAAACCTATTTTATTCAAAGGAATAATTGATACCGGGCTTTTGGTTTTTAACCCTTTATAAAGGAGTGTTTAATGAAAATTACAAAAAAAGCGGCCGCGCTCATGGCAATTGGAGTGGTGACTCTCTGCACCTCGCTTGCCGTTTATGCGGCAAGGAAGACCATAACGGTCAAAGGTTCGGACACCATGGTGATCCTTGCACAGCGCTGGGCCGAGAAGTACATGACGATCGACTCCACCATCACGATACAGGTTACCGGAGGGGGCTCGGGAGTCGGCATTTCGGCGCTTATTAACGGCACCACCGACATCTGCGATGCCTCGCGTCCCATGAAAAAAAGCGAGAAAGACAAGCTCATGAAGAAATACAATACCGCGGGCGTCGAAATTCCGGTAGCGCGAGACGGCATTACCCTCTATGCAAACGAGAAAAATCCGGTCACCGAACTCTCGCTGGACCAGATCAAGGCGATTTACCTGGGTGAGATCAAGAACTGGAAAGATATCGGCGGTCCGGATGCCAAGATTATCGTCTATGGCCGTGAAAACAGCTCGGGCACCTTCGAATTTTTCCGCGATGAAGTCCTCAAGGGCGCCGACTACTCCCCTCTCGTGCAGAGCCTTCCTGGAACCGCAGCTATCGTCAATGCTGTGGCCAATGATATTAACGGTATAGGCTACGGAGGGGCGGCATACGCAAAAGGGGTAAAGCAGATCAAGGTGCGTAAGGATGCTTCGACTCCTGGGTATGAGCCGACCCGGCAGACAATCGCCTCAGGCCAATATCCTATCTCCAGGTATCTTTATATGTATACCCGTAACAAGCCCGCCGGGGAGATGAAGGCGTATATCGACTGGATCCTGAGTGCTGAAGGTCAGTCGATAGTGACCGATGTCGGCTATTTTCCGCTTAAGTAGAGAACCGGCAATAATTACCATTCAAGGTAGAGACGTAGCATGCGAGACGCAGCATGCTACGTTTCTACCAAACATTAAAAACGAAATCGACCATGCCCGACTCATCTTTGGCGACAAGTAAAACCCGAAGGGTCATGAAACCCCGGCCTCGCATGGCAGCGGTTTCTGAATTCTGTATTGAGAAATCCATCGCCGGGATTGCGTTTATTTCATTTGCATTTATCCTGCTGATTCTTGTTTTTGTCCTTCGCGAAGCCTTGCCGCTATTTACCGGCAGCGCGACTGATGAAGTCGGCCATGTTTCCTTTTCCCGCATGTTCGGATTTTCCTGGCAGCCGGTCTCGAATAACCCCGCCTATGGCATATATCCTTTAATATTTGGAAGCTTCAAGGTGACGATAGTGGCCGTGGCCATTGCCGCACCGGTCGCTATCTTTGCAGCCCTGTATACAACCGTATTCGCACCCAAAGCAATTAAAGAGCTGCTTAAGCCATGCATTGAAATTCTCGCCGGCTTTCCTTCGGTGGTTATCGGTTTTTTTGCGCTTACCGTGCTCGCGAGCCTGGTGCAGAAAACCTTCGGTATCGAATACCGGCTCAATGCCTTCACCGGCGGTCTCGCGCTATCGTTCGCCGTTATCCCCATTATCTTTACGCTTACCGAAGATTCCCTGAGCGCTCTGCCCAAATCGATGCGGGAGGCCAGCCTGGCGCTCGGCGCCACCCCATGGGAAACCGCCGCCTTCGTCCTTCTGCCTGCCGCCACGCCCGGTGTTTTTGCCGCGATCCTCCTCGGCGTAGGCCGTGCCTTCGGGGAAACCATGATTGTCCTCATGGCTACCGGCAATGCGGCCCTCATGTCTCCGAGCATTTTTCAATCCGTGCGCACCATGAGTGCAACCATCGGCGCCGAAATGGCTGAGGTCGTCTTCGGCGACGCACATTACAGCATTCTGTTCTTTATCGGCATCTGCCTTTTCCTGTTCTCGCTTTCACTGAACATTATCGCCGAATTCGTCGTCCGTAACTACCTGATGAAGCGGTTCAGCGGGAGCACGCGATGAAGAAGCCTTTTCTCGCCAGAAAAGCCATTACCGGTTTTATCTTCAAAGCGATGACCGGGCTGTGTCCGGCCGCAATCGTCGGGGTCGTTCTGTACCTCATGCTCGACATCATCATCGGAGGGCTGCCGCACATCACGTGGAAGTTTCTCACCCTGGCGCCCGAGCAGGGGATGACTGCAGGCGGCATTTTCCCTGCAATCATCGGTACCTTCTTCCTCGTGGTCATCATGTCGATTGTGGGCGTGCCGGTTGGGGTCATTACCGCAATTTATCTTTCGGAATACATGAAGAAGGGCTCGCTGTTCGGCAGATTCATCAGGTTTGCAGTCAATACGCTCGCCGGCATCCCCTCCATCGTATTCGGGCTTTTCGGACTGGGGTTCTTCATCCAGTTCGTCGGCAACGGCCTCGATCGCGCCTTCCTTCCCGCGGGAGGGCTCCTGTGGGGAAAGCCGTGTCTCCTCTGGGCAAGTCTCACCATGGCACTCCTGACGCTGCCGGTGGTCATCGTCTCGGTGGAGGAAGCTATCCGGACCATCCCGCGCGAACTGCGGGAAGCGAGCCTGGCGCTTGGAGCGACCAAGTGGGAGACCATCCGCAAGGTCGTCGTGCCGGGCTCCATCACCGGGATTTTGACCGGTGCAATACTTGCCGTGAGCCGGGGAGCCGGCGAGGTTGCCCCGATTCTCTTCACCGGTGCGGCCTACTTCCTCCCGCAGCCGCCGCATGCGCTGTCGGACCAGTTCATGGAACTCGGGTATCATGTTTACATTATGTCAACGCAGTCGACCAATGTCGATGCAACGCGCGGCATCCAGTATGCCACGACGCTCGTACTGCTCGGATTGACCTTTCTCTTGAATTTTTCAGCTACCTATATGCGGTACCGGATGCGGTCGAAAACGGCACGGTAAACCGGGAGGTGTTCATGGCAACGGGACAGGTGCTGGTTGTTGAAGACGACGAAGACATTGCGGAACTCATCGCCTACAACCTTCGCAAGGAGGGGTTCCGCGCTACCTGCGTGGCTTCGGGCGAAGAGGCCCAGCGCAAGCTCCGTACCGAGTCGTACAATCTCGTGCTTCTCGACCTCATGCTTCCCGGTATCGACGGTCTCGAAGTCTGCAAAGGCATACGTAAGCATCCCGGAACGGCTGAGCTGCCGGTCATGATGGTGACGGCCAAAGGGGGCGAGAGCGATGTCGTGGCCGGGCTGGAGCTCGGCGCGGACGACTATATTGTAAAGCCGTTCAGCCCGAACGTGCTCCTTGCCCGGATCAAGACGCTGCTGCGGCGCAGGAAGAAAGCGCCGGGCGAGGCGGATGCACCCATTGAAACCGGCCTCCTGACGATCCATCCGGGACGTCATGAGGTAAAGATCGGCGATCAACAGGTTGAATTGACCAATATGGAGTTCCGCGTGCTTTATTTCCTGGCGGGACAGCCGGGCTGGGTATTTACCCGCTACCAGATCGTCGAATCCATCCGCGGGGAGAATTACCCGGTCACGGACCGCTCCGTCGACGTTCTCATCACCGGGCTCAGGCGCAAACTCGGCAGCGCCGGGACCCGTATCGAAACCGTGCGCGGCGTCGGCTATAAATTTACCGAAGCGTAATATATGTGGAGAAAAAAAATAACCCCCCGGCTGCTTTTCGGGTACCTCTGCGTCATAATCCTGCCGCTTATGGTCGCCTCGTGGTATACCTCCACTCTCTATAAGAAGTTCTATTTCGGTCAGATCATCTCTGCGGAGAAAAAGAATGCCTACCTGGTCGGGGGCGATGTAGTGCCGTTTCTCGCGGCTGCCGATTACGGGAAGATCGACACCCTGTGCAAGCGGCTGTCGCGGGAGATCGGCATGCGGATCACTGTGGTGCTCCCATCCGGCCGCGTTATCGGCGATTCCGACAAAAACCCGGATTCCTTGGAGAACCACCGCTACCGTCCGGAGATCATGGAGGCTCTCGATTCCGCAAACATTGCGGAATCCATCCCCGGCAGTTCGAGCCGGTACAGTACCACGCTTCGCCAGAAGATGCTGTACGTAGCCGTCCCGGTGCGCGTTGATGGGAATGTGGCGGCCGTCGTCCGCACTGCCATGTCCCTCGAATCCGTATCGGCCGCCCTCGATGAATACTATGGCAGGATCGCCATCGTCGGGCTCTTAATGGCGCTTTTCGCGATACTCCTCAGTTGGATTCTTGCCAGGCGCATCATCGATCCGGTCCGGGACATAAAGAACGGAGCGGAACGATTTGCGCGGGGTGATCTTGCCTCCCGAATCGCGCTTCCGGAAATCGACGAGCTTCGCCATCTCGCCGGGGCGCTCAACGCGATGGGCTCCCAGGTTGACTCAAGAATAAAGGCTATTACGGCCCAGCGCAACGAGCAGGAAGCGATCCTCGCGAGCATGAGCGAGGGGGTTATCGCCATCGACGATGCGGAGCATGTCCTTTCGGTCAATAAGGCGGCTGCGGCGCTCTTTGCCGTCGACGCACGAACCGCACCGGGCCGGCTTCTCGGCGAAGTGTTGCGGAACACCATGTTTCTCCAATTCGCCCGGAAAATCCTCGGCAGCACGGAAGCTTCGGAGGAAGACATCATCGTGCCGAGCCTGTTCGACGGCTCGGTCGGCGATCGCATTCTCCAGCTTCACGGCAGCGTATTGCGTAACGGTGAAGGCCGCTGTATCGGTGCCGTTCTCGTGTCGAGCGATGTTACACGGTTGCGCCGCCTGGAAACCATGCGCAAGGAATTCGTCGCCAACGTATCGCACGAGCTGCGAACCCCGCTGACCACCATCAAGGGATTTGTTGAAACGCTCCTTGCCGGAGCCATTGACTCCAAGGAGGAGGCTGTTCGGTTCCTTACCATTATATCCGGCCAGGCCGAGCGGCTCACGAGCCTGGTCGAGGATCTCCTGACTCTCGCGCTCATCGAGCGTGAAGAGGAAACCCGGTTACCGGCGCTCGAAACCCGATCGGTTATCGAGGTGGTGAATGCTGCGGTGCGCGATCAGGCGACCCATGCCGCTTCAAAAAATATTACCGTTACCCCGGTCGGCGATCCGTCGGTAACCGCCCGGCTCAATGCGCCGCTCCTTGAACAAGCGATCGGCAACCTCATCGACAATGCGATCAAGTACAGCGATTCCGATCGGGAAATCACGGTGACCGCGTCCCGGGATAACGGCACTATCGCCATTGCAGTGCAGGATCACGGCATCGGCATTCCCCGCGAGCATCTCGATCGCATTTTCGAGCGGTTTTACCGGGTCGATAAGGCACGAAGCAGGAAAATGGGCGGCACCGGCCTGGGTCTCGCTATAGTCAAGCACATCGCGGGTCTCCACGGCGGTCGTTGCGCCGTGGAGAGCGAGCCCGGAAAGGGCAGTACCTTTACCATTACCTTTCCCGTAACCGGGATGAAAAACGGACAGGCAACCAATCTATGACTACCGATACGCTCACCCAGGAACAGAAAATTTCCACGCAGGGACTCAAGTTTTTTTATGGGTCCACCCAGGCGTTATTCGATATAACCATGCAGATTCCGGCCGGCCGGGTAACGGCGCTCATCGGCCCCTCCGGCTGCGGGAAGTCGACCTTTCTGCGGATCCTCAACCGGATGCACGANNTCGGCCCCTCCGGCTGCGGGAAGTCAACCTTCCTGCGAACGCTTAACCGCATGAACGATACCATCGACGGGACGCGCATGGAGGGAGTGCTGCAGATTGACGGGCAGGATATCTACGGTCCGGCGGTCGACGTGGTGGCGCTCCGGCGGCGGGTGGGCATGGTCTTCCAGAAATCAAACCCGTTTCCAAAGACAATCTTTGAAAACATCGCCTTCGGGCCCCGGATCCATGGCGACCGGAACCGGTCCGTGCTCGCCGAAATTGTCGAGAAAAGCCTGCTTCGCGCCGGGCTGTGGGAGGAAGTCAAGGATCGCCTCGACGGGAGCGCCCTCGCGCTCTCCGGCGGCCAGCAGCAGNNTGCTCCTCATGGACGAGCCCGCCTCGGCTCTCGATCCGCGCTCCACCGCGCGCATCGAGGATCTCATTGCCGAACTGCATAGCGATTATACCATCATCATCGTGACGCACAATATGCAGCAGGCCGCGCGCGTGTCGGACAGGACTGCCTTTTTCTACGAAGGCGCCCTGATCGAATACGGTGAAACCAAACAGATTTTCACGACTCCTAAAGAGAAACGCACCGAGGATTACATCACCGGTCGGTTCGGATAAGGCGGAGGAACCATGTCGGAGCATTTGCAAAAGGAAATAGAGGGGCTCAAGAAGCGGACGCTGTCGCTGAGCACCCTGGTCGAGGAAAACGTGAGCCGCGCGGTGCGCGCCTTCAGCGAAAAAAACGGGAAACTCGCCCAGCGGGTCATCGACATGGACCTGGTCATCGATACGCTTGAGATCGAGGTCGAAGAGGAGTGCCTGAAGATCCTTGCCCTCCACCAGCCGGTTGCCGTCGATCTTCGTTTCATCGTGGCCGTTCTCAAGATGAACGCGGATTTCGAGCGCATCGGCGATCTTGCCGTCAATATTGCCGAACGCGCCGTTGCCCTCCTGCGGCTGCCTGCCACCGACCTTGCAATGCAGGTGGACGAGATTATCGAAAAGGTTCTCGCCATGCTCAAGAACAGCCTCGACTCCCTGGTCAACCTCGACGAGGACCTGGCGCGCGCGGTTTGCGCGGCGGACGATGATGTCGACGAGTTTTACCGGAATATGTACGACAAAGTAAAACAGAAGATCCTCGAATCCCCGACCAACGAGATAATCGACGACATGCTCCAGCTTCTTTCGATTGCCCGTCATCTCGAACGCATCGCCGACCATGCGACCAATATCGCCGAAGATGTCATTTACATGATAGAAGGGGTGATTTACCGGCACCAATTCAAGGGTAAAGATGAGGGCGGGCTGAAGAAGAGCAATAGTCCTGAAACCGCCTGATGGAAAAGCTTATCCCTTGATCGAAATAATCCCCACCCCGATGCAGATGAGCAGGATCCCGGCCCAGTTAAGCACGGTAATCTTTTCCCCGAGGAATAAAATGCCCGCCACGGCGACGAGAATGTAAACGAGGCTCAGCGATGGGTAAACAAGATTGAGCGCGTATTTCGAGAGCAGATCGAGGTAAAACAGGGTACCGATGATACCGAGTGCGCATCCGAGTAGAACGAAGGGAGAGGTCCCGACCTTCAGGAGATAGGGGAGGTACTCGCCCATTCCCGGTGTGAATTTTCCCACCCGGTTCATGCCTATTTTCATACAGACCGACGAGCCCGCAAACCCCAGGCTGACAATTAAAATGAAGAATAATCCCCGCGCATTCATAAACCGCCCTTCCGCATAGGTTCCCCTGTCTGCCCCCGGCCCCCCCGCATCCCGAATATCGTGCCGCCATGCGGCGAAAGACGAGATGTGCGGGTCCTTAAAAATATCAACAAAAATACAACATCATGAGACCGCAAACGCCCCTCTCTTTGCGCTTCCGCAAGGCAGAAGCGAGTCAAAGCGACCCGGGACCGGAAGAATGATCATCCCCGGACGTCGTTTTCGCCCCAATATGTAGTATATTTAAAGTTCTCATTGTAAAGATTTAACCCATTTCCGACCATAGGGGCATCCCGTGATCATCCACATGGCAAGAAGCGCGACGCCGTCCCAGGAAAAAGCCGTTCTCGATCGCATCACCGCGGCCGGGTTCAAGTATGAGGTTATCCACGGCTCAACCGGGATCGACGTCATCGGCATCCTCGGTGATTTGAGCGGCCTTGAAGAGAGCTACTTCAGCGAGATCGACGGCGTTGACCGGGTCATGCGCATCAGCAAGCCGTATAAGCTGGTCTCCCGACAGTACTCCGCTGCCGATAAGGTCATTGATGTGGACGGCTATAAAATCGGCGACGGCGGTCTTGCGCTCATGGCCGGACCCTGCTCGCTCGAAACCGAGGAGCAGGTCATGACCATCGGCGCCTACGTCAGTGCTCTCGGGATAAAAATCATGCGGGGGGGCGCCTATAAACCGCGCACGTCGCCGTACAGCTTTCAGGGTATGGGGCTTGAGGGGCTCAAGCTCCTTGCCCGGGTCAGGGAGAAGTACGGCCTCAAGATCGTCACCGAGGCAACGGGTCTCCATCGCCATATCGCGCCTGACGGAAGCCTCGAAAAGAGGAATGTCCTTGAAAATGTGATCGAGTATTCCGACATCATCCAGATCGGCGCCCGCAACATGAAATCGTACGGATTCCTGCAGGAACTCGCCCGCCTGACCGTTGACAGCAGGAAACCTATCCTCCTGAAACGCGGGGACTCCTCGACTCTCAAGGACTTTCTCCTGGCGGCCGAATACATTGTTTCGAGCGGCAACCCGAACGTCATTCTCTGCCTCAGGGGAATCCGCGCCTTCGAAGACCCCGAGTTCCAGCGCTTTACTTCAGACATCGGGGCCATTGCGGTTCTCAAGAGCGAGAGCAATCTGCCGGTCATTTTTGACCCATCACACGCTATTGGCAATCGCCACTATGTGGACAGCGTCAGCCTTGCCGCTGTGGCAGCGGGCGCGGACGGCCTCCTCATCGAGACGCATAACGATCCCGCCAATGCCCTGTGTGACGGCGATCAGAGTCTTACGCGCGAGGAGCTGGACCGGTTGATGCAACTGACGCTGAAAGTGCATGCGGCAATTCACTGATCGATTCTGAACAGGCATGGGCGAGCTCAACCCCGAAGCTTGCTTCGGGGAGATTCACAAGCGTTGCAGGTTATCGTTGCGGGACCTTCTCCCCGGCCCCTCCGCGAAGGGGAAGGGGTGCCGGCGATCGCGGCATCCTGCAGGCGGAAGAGACCCGAATAACCACCGGAGAGCCATTGCGTCATGCCTCATCATCTCCTCCAGCTCGATATCGCCGTATTTACTTTTATAAACGCTCACCACACGCCTTTTTTCGATGTGTTTTTCATGATCGTTACCTGGTTTGGCAGCGGGTGGATAGCCATTCCGCTCGCCGGAGTCGCGCTTTTCTTTTTCACGCCCCGTCGTTTTCTGTCCCGGACCCTGATCATCGCAGCGGTCGCAGGAACCCTGACCGGTATTGGAAATACCCAGATAAAGCACTGCATCGACCGCCCCCGGCCCTGCGCTTTCTTTGCGGCGGCTTCGGCACCGGGCGGCAGCTATCGGGTTCATGTGCTGGGCGAGCGGCTGGAGCAAAACTCCTTCCCCTCCGGACATGCAGCCACGGCATTTGCCGCAGCCACCATCCTGGTATTTTTTATAAAAAGGAAGTCATTCCTTTTGTATGCAGGAGCGTTTCTTGTTGCCTATTCGCGCATTTATGTCGGGGCGCATTTCCCCCTCGATGCCGCCGGCGGGGCGATTCTCGGATGCTGCCTGCCGGCGCTCATTATTTTATCCTTCCGCCGGTGGATCTTTACCCTGCCGCCCGCGAAGCTGGAGAACTCTCATGATTAACAATAAGCGGGTAGTCGTCGTGCTGCCGGCCTATAACGCTGCCGCCACGCTTGAAAAGACCTATGCCGAAATTCCCCGGGACCTGGTAGACGACATTATTCTCGTCGACGATGCCAGCCGCGATACGACTGTGGAAGTTGCCAGGAATATCGGCATCTCCTGCGTGGTGACGCATGAAAAGAATCTCGGGTACGGGGGCAACCAGAAGACCTGCTACGACACGGCGCTCAGCCGTGGCGCCGACATCGTGATCATGCTGCATCCCGATTATCAATACACCCCGAAGCTCATTCCCGCCATGGCCTCTATTATAGCGGGAGGAATTTATCCCGTCGTTTTCGGGTCACGGATTCTCGGTATCGGGGCATTGCGCGGCGGTATGCCGCACTACAAATTCCTCGCCAACCGTGTGCTCACCCTGGTTCAGAATACCCTGCTGCGCAGGAAATTATCCGAATATCATACCGGGTATCGGGCGTTCTCCCGCGAGGTCCTTGAAAAAATCAACTATCATGCCAATTCCAACGATTTTGTCTTCGACAACGAAATGATTGCCCAGATATTTTTTGCGGGATACGAGATTGCCGAAGTGACCTGTCCCACCAAATATTTCGAAGAAGCTTCGTCGATCAATCTCTCACGGAGCATCCACTACGGTCTTGGCGTCCTTCTTGTCACCTGCCAGTATGTGCTGCAGAAACTGAAAATCGCCAGGTTCAGGAAATTCAATTCCGAATAAGAGCGGTCATGGGAAGATTCCCGGATGCTTGCCTCGCCGTTTTTCCGCTGAAACCTGTTTGAATCTTCGCTTTATGAGGCATAAATTGGGTTCACCATGGTTGATAGGTTGAAAAAAGATGCTCGTTCATCATTATTATTTCTGGAATCAGGGAGAAATAACAGAGCGGGTGGTGAAGCTGGAGTATTGATTGTGGAGGAGAGGTTTTATTATATTGAATGGTCAGTTGATAGTGAGCCGAGAAATTTCAATTTTTAATTTTATTATGTTTAGGAAGCACAAAATGCCAAAATCAAAAGCTATATTCGAATCATTAATTCTATGTATCGCACTATTGATAATAGGAGTAGCAATTTATTCATTTCTTGATTACAAGTATTATAACCTTTCAAAAGAACATCGTGGATATTCTCTTGCTAATTTTCCCTGGGATAACTCAGCATCTAACTCAAAGGAAAGATACGAACTATTAAAGGAATACGTTTATATAAACATGAACTTTCCCTGTATTGATTCAATTGCAAGCGCAATTAATACTTTTCCAGTTTATAATGGCTTTTCCCGGCCAGATATAATGCTTAATTTGTATGACGCCCTATTAATCAGGCA
The DNA here is from genome assembly GCA_003164335.1 of Fibrobacterota bacterium. Classification (GTDB taxonomy): domain Bacteria; phylum Fibrobacterota; class Chitinivibrionia; order Chitinivibrionales; family Chitinispirillaceae; genus BOG-1184. The sequence continues at coordinate 2,939 of PLTF01000138.1, read as the reverse complement.
ATATAATGCAAATGTTATTCCAAAGTGTATCCACGCCTTCCATGACCTTAAAGAATACTCTGGTATTGCGGAAGATACTATCTTAGCCAATATGCGCAATTGCCTTAAATCATCTGCTTCTATTAATGATATTCATTTGAATGAACATTTAACTACTCTTTGGCGGCAATCGCATGAACATGAATATGCCGTAGTAAAAAATACATTTCTTATTATTTACCATTAATCTCTTTAATGTTTACGCTTATTTTTTATAAAAAACGAAGCCTGTAATTATGCCCAACCTGACTCAGACGTGTAGTGACGATGCAACGAAAGAAAATTCAATTGAAAGATTTCAGAAGGCTTTGAACAGAAATCTTTATGAGCTAAGCATTGCAATATCAATGCGAAATGGGTTAAATGAATTATCAAAAGCCGCTCCAAAATTATATTGGTCCTTTTTTGCCTATTCTTATATTGCTTTATATGACGGATACCTGTCACATGCAATTAAGGTCTTAGACCGCCATAAAGATGCCGCGTCATTCTTGTGCATTCGAAATTGCGAAATGAAGCTTGTGAACAGCCTTTTGAAAAAGAAAGGAATGTCTTTGCCAGATATAAATGTTCTTGTAGATAAGCTGACTCATGTTAGGGATAAAACTCTTTTCCATATTGATAAACATGGTGTTGATAATTCTGCAAAAATCTGGGAAGAAGCTGACATTAAGGGAATTTTAATTAATAGCATTGTTGATAATATATGGGAAATACTAAATGATATTCACAGAGAGAAATATGGCAAAGAATATATTTCGCCTATTTATAAAGGGAAAGATGTAGCAAAAATAGTTGAGGTGTGTAGATCCGCTAGAATAGAAATTTAAATAAATGAAAAGGCTATTATTATTCATAGAAAGATTCCTTCCTATGCCCAGGGGCAGTTCATTATCGACCAATTCATTAGAGCTTTGTACTGCGGGGTTAAGTCAATTATCTAAGATTGAATAACATCCAAGGAGGCCAAAAACCATGAGTCTATCAAAAACTGCATCTCTTAACAAGCTTATATTAATAATTGTCCTTTATATTGCCAGCATAAATGTGCGCGCTGGAAATCAGGAAGGGGAAACTGCTTATCAAAGCGGAGACTATTCAGAGGCATTAAAAGAATTTAGACCCCTTGCTAATGATGGAAATGCGGTGGCACAATACGATATGGGAGTTATGTATTTATATGGGCGAGGTGTTCCAACGGATTATCAAATTGCAATGACATTGTTTCAGAAAGCGGCAAATCAAGGACTTGATAAGGCTCAATATAGTTTAGGGATGATGTATTATTTAGGCTTAGGTGGAACAATAAATTTTAAGCTTGCTGCTAATTGGCTACAAAAAGCGTCAAGCCAAGGATATGCAGATGCAGAAACCAATCTTGGAGTGATGTATGACAGCGGGCAAGGAGTATTACAAAACTATAAATCGGCAATGATATTATTCCGAAAAGCTGCAGAAGCAGGCGTTGCTCAAGCTCAGTTCAATATTGGAAGGTTGTATTATTGTGGTCTTGGCGTATCGCAAAATTATCAGTCCGCTGAAGTATGGTTTAAAAAAGCTGCTGAACAAAATAATGTTACTGCGCAATTCAATTTAGGAATTATGTATGACAGTGGTAAAGGCGTGCCACAGGATTACAATCAGGCAGCCTTTTGGTTTCAAAAAGCTTCAGAAAATGGTTTTGCCCAGGCTCAATACAGTTTAGCGAATTTCTATTACAATGGGTATGGCGTGGAAAAGGATTATAATGCAGCGGTGTCTTTGTATCAAAAATCAGCCGAACAAGGGTATGCACCTGCTCAGTTTATGTTGGGATTAATGTATAAAATAGGAAGAGTTGTTGCAAAAGACTATAATGAAACAATTATATGGTATAGGAAAGCTGCTGAACAGAATCATTCTGGTGCGCAGTGTGCTTTGGGGATAATGTTCAAAAATGGATTAGGCGTAACTGCTGACTTAATTCAAGCAGATATGTGGTTTAAAATTGCTGCTGTCCACGGTGATACATTTGCTATAAGATCTAGAAATGCCATCGAACCTAATATGTCTTCTCATGAGCTAAAGCAGTCACAGCTGTTAGCTCAAGATTGGCTCGCAAAACACAAGTGATATATATTATGGAGCATATTATGAAAAACGATTTGGTACAAATTCCAAGCTATCATTCGCTTTTTAATCCTGTCTTGAAAGCGTTGAAAAAGCTTGGGGGTTCTGGAACCATAGAAGAAATTAATCAAAAGGTAATTGAAAATGAAAATATTCCAGATGAAATATCCTCAATACCACATGGAGATAACTCATCATTATCTGAAGTTGAATATCGCATGGCCTGGTCACGAACATATCTTAAGGCGTATGGTCTGCTTGAAAATTCAAAACGTGGAGTCTGGGCTTTAACATCAGAAGGGTCGAAGGATATCGAAGTTGACCCAGCAGAAGTTGTTAGAGTCGTTAAAGATAAAATGCCCAAGCGAAAGAAAGAAATCAATGTTTCTCCTAAACAAGAAAAAGAAGAACAGCCAATAGATGATGTACAATCTTGGAAGCAAAACTTACTTGATGTATTGATTAATATGAAACCTGATGCCTTTGAAAGATTGGTGCAAAGGATTTTAAGGGAATCTGGTTTTTCGCAAGTAGTTGTTACGGGAAAATCAGGTGATGGTGGCATTGATGGCAAAGGAATCGCTAGGATAAATGGTCTATTAAGTTTTCATGTGCTTTTTCAGTGCAAAAAATATAGTGGAAGCATTACGCCGAGCCTAATCAGAGATTTCAGAGGAGCGATGCAAGGTAGAGCTGATAAAGGTCTTTTTGTTACCACTGGCTCTTTTACTCGCGAAGCACTTAAAGAAGCCACGCGTGATGGTGCTCCGTAAGCCTCCGGTAATACCCGT